>JAFYQL010000075.1 GCA_017547125.1 Bacillota bacterium | reverse complement strand
CTATATGCCGTCAAAAGATATGAAGGGAATAAGAGATGTTATTGCCGGTGTTACCGATGAAGAATATTGGGAAGAAATATTGAGAAGATATTTGAGAAGATACATATAAAAATATTATAATTTAAACGTGGTTTTGTTGGCAGTATATTGGTATTGCTGGCAAAACCACTGTTTTTTTGTAATATTATTGATGAATGGAAAAATGGATGCAGCAAAATGTTTGTGCAAAATAAACTAAAATTAAATGGTGGTTTTGTGTAAAATTTTTTATCAAAATTATTTTTTTTTGCATATTAAATTTTTTTTTATTGGCATAGCCGTAAAATGTCGTATTTTTGACGGAGAGTAACAAAAAATATTTGTGCTTTGTGGTTAATTTAACGAAATAATCGTAGGATATTGAGTTTGCGCAGTGGGTATGTTAGAATAGATACGATGCAGTAGTAGGTTTAGTTACTGCACTTGACGATTTCCAAAATCTATAGGGGGGAAAAATAATGAAGAAACAGTTAAAGAAAGCCACAATGGACGGTAATACAGCTGCGGCTCACGCGTCTTATGCTTTCACAGAAGTTGCTACTATTTACCCAATCACACCATCATCACAGATGGCTGAAATGATTGACGAATGGAGTGCTAACGGCAGAAAGAACGTTTTTGGTCAGACTGTTGACGTTAGAGAAATGCAGCACGAAGGCGGCGCTGCTGGTGCTATGCACGGTGCTCTTCAGGGCGGTGCTCTCGCTTCAACATATACAGCAAGCCAGGGTCTTATGCTCATGCTTCCAAATATGTACAAAATCGCTGGTGAATTACTTCCAGGCGTATTCAACGTAAGTGCTCGTGCTCTTGCATCAAACGCACTTTCAATCTACGGTGACCACCAGGACGTTATGACATGCCGTAACACAGGTTTCACTCTTCTTGCAGGAAGCTCAGTTCAGCAGGCATTCCACATGACATGTGTTGCTCACCTTTCAGCAATTAAGAGCAGAATCCCTGTTCTTAACTTCTTCGATGGTTTCAGAACATCACACGAATATCAGAAAATTGAACTTATCGATTACGAAGATCTTAAAGAATTAGTTGACTGGGAAGCAGTTAAGACATTCAAAGACAATGCTCTTAACCCAAATCACCCTGTATCAAGAGGTACAGCTAACAACCCTGACATCTTCTTCCAGGTAAGAGAATCTGTAAACAAATTCTACGATGCAGTTCCAGGTGTTATTTCTGAATACATGACAAAGATTAACGAACTTGCTGGTACAGATTACAGACTCTTCAACTACTACGGTGCTGAAGATGCTGAAAACATCATCATTTCTATGGGTTCATCATGCGAAGTTATCAAAGAAACTATCGACTACATGAACGGTACACAGGGCAAGAAACTTGGTCTTATCGAAGTTCACCTTTACAGACCATTCGTAGCTGAAGCTCTTCTTGCAGAAGTTCCAAAGACAGTTAAGAGAATCGCAGTTCTTGACAGAACAAAAGAACCTGGTGCTCTTGGCGAACCACTTTACCTCGATGTTAAGAGCGTATTTGCAGATGCAGATATCAAACCTCTCATCGTAGGCGGTCGTTACGGTCTTGGTTCAAAAGACTTTACACCAATGGATGTAATGGCTGTATACCAGAACCTTGAAATGCCAGAACCAAAGAACGGTTTCACAGTATCAATCGTTGACGACGTTACAAACCTTTCACTTCCAGCTTACCCAGAATACTTCGACTCAACACCAGAAGAAAACTTCTCATGTAAGTTCTGGGGTCTTGGTTCAGACGGTACTGTAGGTGCTAACAAACAGGCTGTTAAGATTATCGGTGACCACACAGATTACAACGCACAGGCTTACTTTGCATATGACGCAAAGAAATCAGGTGGTGTAACTATGTCACACCTTAGATTTGGTCCAGCTAAGATCAGAGCTTCATACCAGATCAAAGCAGCTAACTACATTGCTTGCCATAACCAGTCATACGTTTACAAATACAACCTTATTGATGACCTTAAAGAAGGCGGCAGCTTCCTTCTTAACACAATCTGGTCACCAGAAGAACTTGATGCTAACCTTCCAGCAGATCTTAAGAGAAAGATCGTTGAAAAGAAATGCAAGTTCTACACAATCGATGCTATCAACATTGCTAAAGAAATCGGTCTTGGCGGACGTGTTAACATGATCGTTCAGTCAGCTTTCTTCGCAATTTCAAAAATCCTTCCTGTTGAAGATGCTATCAAGTATCTTAAAGAACAGATCAACAAGACATACGGCGCTAAAGGTCAGGATATCGTAGATATGAACTGTGCAGCTGTAGACAAGGGTGCTACAATGTTCAAAGAAATCGAAGTTCCTGCTGAATGGGCTAACGCAGTTGACGGCGGTCTTCAGCTTGACCCAGAAATGCCAGAATACTTCAAGAACGTACTCGTAAGAATGGGTCGTCAGGAAGGTGACAAACTTCCAGTATCTGCATTTGATGGTTACGAAGATGGTTCATGGCCACAGTCATATACTAAGTGGGAAAAGAGAGGCGTTGCTATCGACGTTCCAGCTTGGGATAAATCAAAATGTGTACAGTGTAACCAGTGTTCAATCGTTTGTCCACACGCTGTAATCAGACCAATGCTTCTTGATGAAAAAGAAGTAGCAGCAGCTCCAGAAGGTCTTGAAATGCTTGACGTTAAGGGCTTCCCAGGCTTTGAAACAATGAAATACCACCTTGCAATCTCAGCTGTAGACTGTACAGGTTGTGGCGTTTGTGTTAAGGCTTGTCCTACAAAAGCACTTGAAATGGTTCCATACGGCGACGTTAAAGAAAAGAGCGCAGCTGATTGGGATTACGTTATCGAAAACGTAGAATACAAAGAAATTCCTGAAGCAAGAAAAGGCACAGTTAAGGGTAGCCAGTTCCTTAGACCATACCTTGAATTCTCAGGTGCATGTGCTGGTTGTGGTGAAACACCATACCTTAAGCTCATCACACAGCTTGTTGGTGACAGAATGAGAATTTCTAACTCAGCAGGTTGTACACATATCTGGGGCGGTTCTCCAGAAATCCCATACTGCACAGACAAGAAGGGCAGAGGCGTTGCTTGGGGTTGCGGTCTTTTCGAAGACACAGCTGAATATGGCTACGGTATGTTCCTTGGTACAACAGCAGTACGTAAATGGTTAAAAGCTCAGGTAGACGAACTTATCGCTACAACAGAAGATGAAGCTCTTAAGGCTGCAGCTACTGAATGGGCTGAAAACTACAAAGTATCAAAAGGTACTCAGGAAAGAGCAGAAGCTTTCACAGCAGCTATCGAAGCTTATGGCGCAGACAAAGCTGAAGTTAAAGCTATCTACGAAAGAAAAGATTACTTCGTAAAACAGAGCCAGTGGATCGTTGGTGGTGACGGTTGGGCATACGACATCGGTTACTCAGGTCTTGACCACGTTATGGCTTCAGGCGAAGACGTAAATATCATCTGTGTTGACACAGAAGTTTACTCAAATACAGGCGGTCAGTCATCAAAATCTACACCAACAGCTGCTGTAGCTCAGTTCGCTGCTGCTGGTAAGAAGACAAAGAAGAAAGACCTTGGTATGATGTGCATGAGCTACGGCTATGTTTACGTTGCTCAGGTAGCTATGGGCTACAACCCACAGCAGGCACTTACAGCTATCAAAGAAGCTGAAGAATACGATGGTCCATCAATCGTTATCGCTTATGCTCCATGTATCAACCATGGTATCAAGGGCGGTATGAGCAATGCTCAGCTCCACGCTAAAGCAGCTGTTGAAGCTGGTTACTGGCATTGTTACAGATTCAACCCAGACCTCAAGAAAGCTGGCAAGAATCCATTCTCACTTGATTCAACTAAGGAACCAACAGGCGACTTCAAGAAGTTCCTTATGTCAGAAGTTCGTTACTCATCACTCTACAGAAAATTCCCAGAAATCGCTGACGGTCTCTTCGATAAAGCTGTTGTTGATGCAAAAGACAGACTTGAATCATACCTTCGTCTTTGTGACTAATTCCAAAGATAAAGCTTATACGGCTTAAAAATAAAAGGCTCCCGTTTTTAACGGGAGTCTTTTTTTGTGCATTTTCTGCTGATATTGATAATAATGTTTTTTGTAAAAAAATATTTACATATAAGTATTTTTTTGTTGACAACGGCACAACGGAAGTTTAACATAATAAATGGATATACGGTAGGTGAGGCTACCACAGGGATAAGGGTTGCTGCCGTGAAATGGTGGAGACACTATGAACAGGTCAACAGTCTATATCGGTACAAGGTATAGAATAATGCAATTTCATCGCCCTGCGAAGCTAAAACTTGAACGTGGGATATTTATATATTTTTGTATGATTATTTTCACCCTGCCGTAAAAGCAGGGTTATTTTTTTGAAGAAAATGAAATGAGGTGAATAACATGGAAGGCGATAGTAGTGCCGGCGGCGATAATTATAAAAAGAATATTGGATGGTTGTTTCCATGTGATTCATCTGCCGCAGGGAAATGAAATTGGAAACTCCACCCGTTTATTCTGAAAGGTTTTTGAACAGATTAAAACGGGAGGTAAAATATGATTAAAATATATAAAACAGATAACGGTATTATCCGTGAAATTGAAGAAATAGAAGCAGGCTGCTGGGTTAAGATGGACAAGCCAACTTATGACGAAACAAGCAGCATTGCCAACAAAATGAATATTGAACTTGCTGATATCAGAGCTGCACTGGACGATGAAGAAAGTGCTCGTATCAGTCTTGAAGATGACTATACACTTATTATCGTGGATATTGCGTCTGCTGAAATCCGTAATAATACTGAAGCCTATACTACAATTCCTCTTGGTATTATTCTTAAGGACAGTTGTATTATCACAGTTTGTTCTCAGGAAACACCGGTACTTAACTACTTCACAGACGGTGTTGTAAGAGATTTCAGTACTAAAAAAAGAATGAGATTTGTATATCAGATTCTTTACAGAACAAGTGTGAACTATCAGCTTTGTCTTCGTGTCATCAACAGAAAAAGATCTCAAATTGAAGAAAGAATTCATGAAGAGACAGAAGATAGCGAATT
>JAFYQL010000074.1 GCA_017547125.1 Bacillota bacterium | reverse complement strand
AACAAATATGCTATGTTTGAGGCTATCCATGGCAGCGCACCAAGAATGGTTGAAGAAGGTAGAGCGCAGTATGCAGACCCTTGCTCAGTAATGAGAGCGGTTGTGCTTCTTCTTTCACATATCGGCTATCAGAATGAAGCTGAAAAACTTGAAAAGGCCCTTGATATCTGCACCGTTACAGAAAGAAAGATTTTCACAACAGGCAGAAGCGATGGTGCAACAAACGAAGAGCTTACAAACTACATAATTGACACAATCAAAGCAATGTGATTTGAAACCCCTTGTAAACAAGGGGTTTTTGTTTTGTTCATAAACAAAGCCTTTGTTCATATAATGTACAAGGTGATTTTTATGAGAAAAACTATTTTAAGTATTCTGGTATCGGTTTTTGCATCGGTGCTTATAATTCCTGTTGCGTTGAGTGGAATATTTTATTTTGCATCAAAAAACGAAGTGAAAATGCCTTTTGCATCGGGAAAAACTGCCTACGAGGACCGCATTGATGTTGAAAAATATATAAACGAGCAAACATATAGCGAAGATGACCTTGAAGAGTATATTGTTGGTGTTGTGGCGGCGGAAATGCCGGCATCTTTTGAAAAAGAGGCACTTAAAGCGCAGTCGGTGGCGGCACGCACATATGCGGTAAATAGTCGTATGAGTGTTGATGAGTTGATAAAAAGTGAGGGACAGGCATACAATACCATTGACGAAATGAAAGGAAAATGGGGCGACAACTTTGCTGAATATTATCAGAAAATAAAAACTGCGGTGTACGAAACCGAAGGCGAAATTATAGTGTATAACGATGAGCCTATACTTGCAGTATTCCACGCCATAAGCGGCGGAAAAACAGAAACTGCAGAAAATATATGGCAACGAGAACTTCCGTATCTCAAAAGTGTGGAAAGCAGCAAAGATACTATGGCAAAAGAATACTCTGCCGAAAAGTTTTTTTTGGACAGTGAGGCTGCGGCGCTTTTGCAGAGCCAATTTAACGGACTAAAACTTACAGAAGGTCACATTGCAGATCAGATGCAGATATTTGAGCGCACTGATGCAGGATATGTAAGCAAAATTCAGATAGGCAATATGGTTTTTAGTGGCCGTCAGGTGAGAGAAGCACTTGGTTTGAGAAGCAGTAATTTTTCTTTTTCGCAGAAAGATGACGGAGTTGTTTTTGAAACAAAAGGCTATGGTCACGGCGCAGGAATGAGCCAGTATGGAGCAAACTATATGGCGGCAGAAGGCAGAACATATGGTGAAATCATAAAACACTATTATAGCGGAGTTGAAATAAAAAAATACGATTGACGTATAAACAACTTTCAAAAGGCAATAATACTTTTGGAGGTGTAAGATATGAAAACAAAACCAAATAAGTATATAATGCTTTGTTCATGCTTTGCTATTGCGGCGGTGCTTGCGGTGTGCATAAGTGTAAGCACTGCTGAAAAAGAAGTTCCGCATAGTGAATTGGTTCGGCTTGAAACTGAAGAAGAAACTGCACAGGTGAATCTCAATAAAAATGCGGTACCAAAAATTGAAACTGCAGAAAAGAAAGAGATTAAAAGCGAAAAGAAAGAAATCAAAGTGCCTGCAGAAGAAAAACAGGAGTCTGCACAGCTTGAAGATGAACTTATATTTTCACTGCCTGTTGTAGGAAGTGTTGCTATGGACTACAGTATGGAAAAAATGGTTTATGACCCAACCCTTGAGCAGTACAGAACAAGCGACAGTATGTGCTTTGTGGCAGAAGAGGGCACAGAGGTAAATTCGTCTGCACAAGGCACAGTTGAAAGTGTGCTTAATGACAAAGCAGACGGTGTAAGTGTGACAGTTTTTCATGGTGACGGATGGCGTACTACATACAGCCAGCTTGGTGAAGATGTGGCTGTATCACAGGGCGACATTGTTGAAAAAGGTCAGCTTATAGGCTTTGTGGGTCAGCCGGGAATTATGTCTTCGGCAATGGGAAGCCATCTTGAGTTTAAAATGACATTAAACGGCGAAAGCATCGACCCCAAAACAGTTGTGGCAAAATAAAAAAAGCCGGACTTCATTACAGAAGTTCGGCTTTTTTTGCGTTTTTCTTATTTGAAATTTTCTTTGCAATATTTTTGCCTTTTACAAACATATCCTTGTGTCCGACAGTCCATTTGACGGTTTTAAATATCTTTTTTGCAAGAGATAATCTGCTTTTAAATTTTGATTTTGGTTTTTTAACGGATTTTTTCTTCATAAAACACACCTCGTTAAGCTAAGTATACTATACCAAGGCACATTTTTGCTACAGATATATTTGCAGAAAGAATAATTTTATTCTGCAGAAATTTCAAAAATCATTATTTTTTCTCGTTTGTTGTTTCCTTCAAATAAATCGTGACAATCTATCTCTTCAACAAATGTAAGCTCGTAGTCTGTCATCAGATGGGCAACATAATCATCGTTTGGATAATAGAAAAACAGATACATTTTTCTTGGAGATGAATAGAATGAAGACTTTATCTGACCAAGCACAGAGGTGAGTATTTTTATGTCAAATGGGTTGAAGAAATAAAAGCTGTCGGCATCTTCAATTTTAAAGTTTTCGGCATTTTCGCAGAAAAAATCTACAAGCATAGGCTTTGAGAATGTGCTTTTGTTTTCCATTGACTGTCTGAATATAGGCTCGTCATATTCTATGCCTATGCTTCTGCACTGAAGAATGCTGCTCATAAAAAAGCTTACACGGCCTTTTCCGCAGCCGTAATCAACAAGTATGCTTTTGCTTGTTATATATCCGCTTTCGGACAGTCTTTCAAGCACGCTGTATGGAGTGGGCTCGTAAGGATAACGAAAATTGTCGGCATGGTAGTCGTCTCTGCCTATGGTATCTATCTTCAGTTTTTTGTCCCATTGATATTCTGTCATAAAATCGCCTTTTAAAATATATATTTACTGTATGATAGCATTTTGTACGGTTTAAAACAACAAAAAAACGGCATATTCTTATGCCGTTAATTTTAGCTGAAGTGATTATTTACTTACTTTAAGACCTGCAAGAAGTGCCATCTCTTTAATTGAAGCAACTGAAACCTTTTT
>JAFYQL010000073.1 GCA_017547125.1 Bacillota bacterium | reverse complement strand
TGAAAAACACAAAAAAGCTCTCCGCATTATGGTAAACGAAGAGCTGGTTGATGAAACGGATAAACTTTTAACCGAACTTGAATATGATGCCAGATACAACAATATTCAGAATGCCGAAACTCACTGTGCGCTTATACTGGATAATATAAAAGAAATAAAAAGAACGAGCCATACCCTGTACTAAGCAGTGTATGGCTCGGTTATGTTTTTAATTCTCTGTTTTCTTTTTGAGCAGTTCACTGAGTTCTTCAAAAAATGTATTGATGTCGCTGAACTGTCTGTATACGGAAGCGAAGCGTACATATGCAACTTCATCCAGTTTTTTAAGTTCTTCCATTACCATTTCGCCGATTTCTATGGAAGAAACTTCTGTTTTAAGGCTGTTCACAAGACGGTATTCGATATTGTCTGTAGCCTTTTCCAGGTCCTGAATGGAAACAGGGCGTTTTTCGCAGGATTTAATCATGCCGGAAAGAATCTTGTCTCTGTTGAACGCCTGCATAGAACCATCTTTCTTGATAACTGTAATAGGTGTTATCTCTACAGTTTCAAAGGTTGTAAAACGTTTTGAGCAGGACATACATTCTCTGCGTCGTCTTATTCTCTGATTATCTTCTGTAGGTCTGGAGTCGATTACCTTGCTGTCATTGTTTCCACAAAAAGGACATTTCATAATGCTTACCTCGCATTTATTCTGAGTATATATTAAGTATATAATTTTTATACTCAATATTCAAGTTAATTTATGCATATTTTTTCAGTTTTTCCACAGCTTCCTTAAGCTGACTATCAGACTTTATCATCGGTGAATACAACTCTACCAAAGCTGCTTCAGCGGTGGTATTTTCCCTGATATATTTAAAAAATCTGTCGTAATTGAAACTGCCGGTAAAAGGTACAAGGCTGTGGTTTCTGCCTGTAAAATCGCTTATATGAACGTGACTTATTCTGTCTTTTGTAAGTTCAAGTATTTTATATATGCTCTGACGGGACTTTACCGCCTGTTTTATATCAAAAGTGAATTTTATGTCCTTATCCGCATATTTTATAAACTCTTCAAGATTTTTAATATATCCGCATTTGAATTTATACACATTTTCCTGAGATATATAAACTCCGTATTCTCTTGCACGTCCCGAAAGTTTATTTACATTGTCACAGTATCTGCGCATATCCATAAAGTCGTAGGTGGTAAGGCAACCGTGAAGCACCACATATTTACACTCAAGAATATTGCAGGCCTTAAAATATGCCTCGTACATTTCTATACTGTCATTCAGCTTGTAATCGTGCTTTGAAAAAAACATAAAGCTTTCTATGGCTGATGTATATGGATGGACAGATACAAACTTCATTCCGTAATCATCAATAATTTTCTTCAGATTCAAAAGAAAATCTTCTTTCAGTTCACTGTGAGTATTGAAAAATATTTCGATATATTTTATACCCATCTCACCTGCTCTTTTAACAGCTTCTGTTGTTTCCTGCGGAAAAAAGCAGCCTGTGGAAAGACCTATGTTCACAAAAAATCACCTCTTTTAACAGTATATACCATATTATAAAAAATGGAAACCTGTGTTTCAAGGTTTCCATCTTTAAATTATTTATTTTGCTTTTTTAGCTTCTTTTTTCTTTTCGTAGTCTACCCATGTAGGACCTGCAATGCAGATTGTGGAGTAAACACCGGAGATCATACCAAGTGTAAGTGGGAATGCAAATGTAACGATGCTGTTAAGACCTGCAACAAATGCAACCACACAAACCGTACCAAGAGCAATGATAGTTGTAACTGTTGTATTTACAGAACGAACCAGAGACTGGTTGATACTGAGGTTTACAAGCTGGTCGTGTTTCATTGATGGGTAGAGGTTTTTGTTTTCTCTTACACGGTCGTAGATAACAACTGTATCGTTTACAGAGTAACCAAGAATTGTAAGAAGTGCTGCGATGAAGTTACCGTTGATAGCAAAACGGCAGAGTGCAAACACACCAAAGATGATGATAAGGTCGTGGATAAGAGCAACAATTGCTGTGGAACCTGCTGCAAGACCACCGATTCTTCTGAATCTGATAGCGATGTAGATGAGAATAAGTGCACAAGCTGCAACAAGACCTACGATACTCTTAGCAAAGAATTCACGGCCGATTGTTGGGTTAACGTTGTTAACTTCAAGCTGTTCAACATTGTTTGCAGCATATTTTTCACCGAGCATAGCATCGATTTCTGCAAGTTTGTCTGTTGTAACAGTCTGTTCGCCAGGGAGAGAAATTGTAAGTGTATCTTTGCCTGTAGCTACGTTGCTGCCCTGCTGAACTGTAAGTTCGTTGCCGAGAATGCCTTTGAAATCTGCTTCAACATCGGAGAGGGAGATTTCGTTTTCGTAGCCGTATGTGAGCAATGCACCGCCTTTGAACTGGATGTCCATGGAAACGCCTGCAACTGCACTGTATATAAAGATGATAGCAATAAGTGCTGCAGAAGCAATGTAGAACTTTTTGCTGTTTGCAATAAAGTTGAACATTTTCTTTGCTTTGTAGGATTTTTTAGCACCGTACAGAGCAGGATTGCGGAACATTTCCATTTTGGAAACGCTTCTGAGCATAAGTCTGGAAGCACCGATACCAAATACAAAGTTAAGGATAACACCGATAAGAAGTGTGTAACCGAAAGAGTAGATAGCACCTGCTGTAGCTGGACCAAACATAAAGAAGATTGGTGTGAAGATTTTTGCAAAGATACCGTCTGTTGGACCAAATGCGCCCATAAGAACAGCCGCAACAATAACAACTGTTACGTTACCGTCGATAACAGCGCTTAAACTGTTTCTGAAGCCGCTATCAATCGCACCGTCAATGGTCTTACCCTT
>JAFYQL010000072.1 GCA_017547125.1 Bacillota bacterium | reverse complement strand
TCGTCTGCAGAAAAGTCCTTTGTATTTTTCATTTCTTCAAAACGCTCTATTCTTGCCTTCTGCTTTGTTGTTCTGGCACGTGCACCACGCTGTATCCATTCAAGCTCTGTACGGAGAATTGATTTTCTTTTTCTGTCGCTGGCCATTGCCATTTCTTCTCTTTCTGTATTAAGTGCAAGAAAGCCTGAATAGTTTGTTTCGTATGTGTAAAGCTGACCCTTATCTATTTCAAGTATGCTGTTTGTAACGGCATCAAGGAAATATCTGTCGTGTGTTACCATAACGAGAGCACCTTTGAACTTTTTAAGATACTCTTCAAGGTAATCATTCATTTCTGTGTCAAGGTGGTTGGTAGGCTCGTCAAGTATAAGCACATCTGCAGGCGCAACAAGGCAGGCCGCAAGTGCCACTCTTTTTTTCTGACCACCGCTTAAATAGTCTGTTTTCTGTTCAAAATCAAATATGCCAAGCTTTGTGAGCATTGCTTTGGCTTCACTTTCGATAGACCACTTGTTTTCTTTTGTTATGTTGCCCTTAAGCACACTTTCAAGTACTGTTGAGCCTTCGTCAAAAACAGGATTCTGCGGAAGGAAACGGATATTGCAGTTGTTTGCTTTTGTGTATGAACCGCTATCGCTTTCTTCTATGCCTGCTATTATTTTAAGCAAAGTACTTTTGCCTGTGCCGTTTATACCAATAACGCCAACCTTTTCGCCATCGTGAAGATAGAAGTTGACATCTTTAAAAAGCACCTTGTCGCTATATACTTTTGTACAATTTTCGATGTTAATTATATTCAAAACAAAATCTCTCCTTAGATAATGAGAAGTGAAATAAGCGGAATTGAAACAAGGCATAAAAGTGTTGAAATAAAAATATACCTTGATGCTGATGCAGGGTCATCACTGTATTCCGCCGCAACAGTTGCCACAATAGAGCCAACAGGCACTGCATGGCTTAAAACAAGTATGCCAAATGCAACATTATCAATTACGCCGCCCCTGAAAGGAAGCATTATAAAATAAACCAGTACAGGAATTATAACAAGTCTTACCAGTGTTATTTCGTAGTTTTTTATACCCTTAAACATTGACATAATAGGGTATTTTGAAAGCACCATGCCAACAAAAAGCATAGCCATGGCACTCATAGTGTTTGTTATCATTGTGAAGCTGTCTGCCACAGGGCCAGGAAGCTGAATATCAAGCACAAAAAGTATGATACCAACCACTGTACCCACATTCATAGGTGTAAGAAGAAGCTGTTTAAGGCTTTTCTTTTTGCTCTTGTCCTGTGCATAAAGGCCAACAATAACAACCCCAAGGGAAAAGGCTATGGTATTGAGCGCCGCATTGGCAAAAGCCGCATAAAAAAGCCCCTCTTCGCCAAACACAACCGCCATAACAGGAAAGCCGATGAACGCATGATTTGGAAGCATACATCCATAAATCCACACACCCTTGTCAGCACCTTTAACACCGCATATGCTTGCTGTAACAAAGCCTATAGCAGTTGCCAGAAGTATAAGTATTATTGAAAAAACATATACCTTAAGACCATTCTGGAATTTTTCAGGTGTAAACTCAATCTGCATTGCCATAACAAAAAACACAGGCAATACAACCTTTGTAAGAAAACCCGAAATACCCGTTGAAAAGCCTTCGGACACAATGTTTTTACGTCTTAAAAAATAACCGGCCATAACAAGCATAAAAAGAGCAACCAGCTTGTCAAATACCGCATAAATTGTTGCCATAATTAGTCCTCTCTTCTGATGTTTGTAATCTGTCCTGGTCTGTTGCGAAGAACAATATATGTTGCGATAGATGTACACGCAACTGTATTTGTTTCCGGTATATAGACATCACCCTCAAGGCTTACCAAAGTTCTGCCCCATGATGTTGAACGTACACGGGTAATAATTTCACTGTTTTCAGGTATAGGTTTCTGATAGTTAAGTGTAAGGTTGATGGTTGAAACAAAACATCCGTCTGCAAAATACATTGCAAGCATACCCATAGTTGTGTCAAGCATAGCCGCAGAAACACCGCCGTGGCATCCTCTCTGCGGGTTAAGCTGCCAGTCTTTTACCTTATATCTGAAATGAACTTCTTTCTTTTTAAAGTCGCACCATTCAAGCGTCGGAGAAAGATGATAAAGAAGAGAGTCTTCGTATCTCTGATATACAGGTGCTTCAAGAATTTCTTTGAAGAAATCTTCCATATATTTCTGTTCTTTGTCATAATAGGCTTTTTCGTCTTCCGGTGTTAAAAACTTCATGTATTTTTTAGCCTTATACATATATAAGCGCCTCCCTTTTTAATAAAAACAAAAATCCCTTACCTTTAATTATATAATTTTGAACCCATTTAAACAAGGTTTTGACTTTATTTTGCACATCAAAAAAGAGAACCCGTTTTTCAGGTTCTCTTTTGTTTTATTTAAGAAAATCTTCTCTTATCGGAGAAAAAATGTCTATTGCCACAAGCACTTCATCAAGCGTATTTACCACCGAATGCTTTGCATCAGATGGAAAAAGTGCCATTTCACCTGCCTTAAGGTGCTTTGTTTCGCCTTCTGTTGTTACATCACATTCACCTGAAACAACATAAAGCATCTGCTCGTGATAGTGATTATGCACAGGCACAACAGCCTTTGGGAAAATTTCATTTCTCACAAGCATAATGTTTTCGCCTGTATATATTTTTCTGTCCATTGTTTCAAGATGGATAGTTTCAATTTCGTCCCAATTTGCAAAAAGTTTCATAAATTTCTCCTTTCAGCCGTCAGTATTTTTCAGGGAAGAACATACGAAGTACCTTTTCTTCCGATGGTTTGCCTATGTATGTGCCTATAACAAAAAGTATAAGGCCTGTGCCGATACCTATAAGTATGTTGTGGAATGTACTTATCTTAAAGCCTATAGCCATAGTTACGCAGTAGAATGCAAGACCGCCCACTGAGCCGATAAGTGCACCTGTTGCATTGGCCTTCTTCCAGAAGAATCCAAACACAAGTGTCCAGAAGAATGCAGTCTGAAGACCGCCGAATGCAAACATATTGATCCATACAATAATGTCAGGCGGTGTGATAGCCATAATTACAGATACTGTACCCATAAATGCGGTACAAAGAAGTGAAATCTTGCCCACAAACTTCTGATTGATTTCTTCGTTTCTTGCTTCCTTGCGGTGGATATAGATATCCTTAACAATAGCTGATGAGCCTGCAATAAGAAGAGAAGAAATAGTTGACATAGTTGCCGCAAGAGGACCGATAATAGTGAGCCCCGCAAGAAGAGGATGCATATATCCTGTCACAAGAGACGGAACAACTGTGTCTGTTGATGCACCTTCAGGTATTGAAAGAAGTACGCCCCTTGAAAGCACACCAAGCATATGCATGCCAACCATCATAGCGCCAACTACGATAGTTCCGTAAATCATAGCCTTATGCACTGACTGTGTGTTTTTATAGCTGAGGCATCTTACGTTTGACTGAGGGAGACCAAGTGTTGTTACACCGCAGAGCATCCACTGTGTGATATAAAGCGGCATAGGAATAGTATCAACACCTGCTGATTCAGCATAAGGGCTTATCATATTGAAGCCTTCGCCTGTTTCAACTGCAGCTGCAGATGTTTCGTTGATAACTGACATAATATTTGCAATACCGCCGCCCTTTGAGATAATTGCATATCCAAGGCAGACCATACCGATTACCATAACAACTGCGCAGGCTGTGTCTGTAATAGCAACCGCATTAAAACCGCCCACTGTTGTGTAAAGTACAACTACTATAGCAAAAAACAGAAGTCCCATTTCGTAGCTTAAGCCTGTTGCCGCAGAAAAAATCTGCGCACCGCCTATAAACTGACCAAGCATTGTTGTTGTGAAAAACACAATTATAACAACGGCTGAAAAGTTTGCAAGAAGCTCTGAGCCGTATCTTTTTCTGATAACGTCAACCACTGTAACACTGTCAGTTTTTCGGCCTATAACAGCCATCTTTTTACCAAGCACACCAAGCACTATAAACGCCGCAACAACCTGTGTTGACGCATAGTAAACCCAGCCAAAACCTTTCTGCCACGCAACCCCTGGACCGGAAAGGAATGATGAAACCGATGAATATGTGGCAACAAGTGTCATAGCAAGCACAAAGCCGCCAAGACTTCTTCCGCCTATAAAGTATTCTTTAGAAAAGTTTTTTGCCTTTGCATCAGCAGATGTTTTCTGCACATAAAAACCCATACCAAGAAGAGCAATGAAGAAAACAAAAACAGGAGCAAGCATCAAGAAGTTATCCATTTACATCTCCTCCTCTTCATCATCAAGGTCAAAGTTTTTGAATACCTTTTTAACAAGGAATATAACAAGAACTATGGATAAAATCCATGACCCGAAGCAGCTGAGAACAAACCACGCAGGCATGCTGAAAATAGTTGCCTCGGGCATAAGTTCGTACACGCCAAAGCCTGATGCAAACCAATAAACAATGATTATACCTGCAACTATCCACGTTGCTTTGGCCTCTTTGTTCATCTGAATAAACTTTTCTTTATAGGTCATTTTTTCCACAAACGATCCCTCCCGTAAAGAAGCATACTTTAAGTGTACCGACACATTATTATTTATAAAAACATCGTAAATTACGTCTTTTTTCGTGTGAAATTTATTTCCGTCACTACACTTTTGATTATACAACAATTAAGCCTGTTGTCAATTAGTGACAGGCTTATACAGGCCTTTATTCGTAGCAATAATTTCATTTGAAAACACATATTTTTCGGCAATACCCAACATTTGACATAAGAGTTTTGATACTGTAAAATTATATCTGCGGGGATTTTTAATAACAAATGAAGGGGGAATGGCTGATGTCTATGGTTTTTGAACCACGTAAAAAAGAATCGGCTGTTGACATAGTAGTTAACAACATAAAAAAACTTATTCTTGATAAAGAACTTAAGCCAGGCGACAAACTGCCTACCGAAACAGAACTTGCTTCTGCGCTTGAAGTGAGCCGCGGCTCTGTAAGAGAAGCCATGAAAATACTTTCAGCATTTGGCATTATAGAAGTTAAGGTTGGCAGCGGAACATATATTTCAAACAGAATGAGCAACAAAATGGCTGACTCCTTTATTTTCAGCTTTATTGCAGCCAATCCTGATATCAATCAGTTTGTTGAATTCAGAAAAGTTATGGAAAACGACATAATGGAGCTTATAATTCTTCATTATGATGAAAATGAAGAAGAAAGAAAAGAGCTTGCAGCCAATGTTGATGCACTCAGAAAGCTTAAAAGCACACCATCAGCCACACCGGAGGAATTTGTGGCAAACGACATGGAATTTCACAAGCTTCTTGGTAAGGCATCAAAAAATCTTCTTTTCGAAAGAATATACGGTTGTGTAATTGATTTTCTTCATCCTTCTCTCAAGTATATTCACAGTGCTGAAAACAGAGGCGCCAATGCCGAGGTTGCCCACAGTGAAATGCTTGCAGCCATCGAAAACAAAGACTATGCCATGGCACTTAAATCAGTTGAGTGTGCAAGCACAAGCTGGGCAAACGTT
>JAFYQL010000071.1 GCA_017547125.1 Bacillota bacterium | reverse complement strand
GATGACTACCGCAGACTTATTGAAAACGGCGCAGTCACACCGCTTACAGTTATCATCAATTCTCTTCGTTCAAAAGACCTGAGACCATACGAAACAAACCTTGACCCTTGTACAGGCTCAGTTGTTGTGGAAAACGTAAACACAGGCGAAACTCTTGCCCTCGTCACCTACCCTTCTTACGACAACAACCTGTTTGTAAATTCATTTGATTCAGAATATTACTACAAGCTTCTTAACGACCCTACAACGCCTCTTGTCAACAGACCTTTAAAACAGACAAAGGCTCCGGGCTCTACATTCAAAATGGTAAGTGCCATTGCAGGCCTTGAAACTGGCGTTATCACACCATACAGCCTTATTGTTGACGAAAGTACATTCACAAAGGCCGGCAGACCTCACGCAAGATGCTGGACTGTATCAACAGGCAGCGCAAGCCACGGCCCTATCAATGTTTCAACGGCACTTGAGGTTTCATGCAACTATTTCTTCTATGAAACTGCCTTCAGAATGGGTAATGCTGAAAACGAAACAAGTACTGATGCCATTGCGGCTCTTTCAAAATGGGCTGAAGCCTTTGGTCTTGGCGACTACACAGGTATAGAAATCGGCGAATATGCGCCTAATATTGCAACACCTGAATACAAAGAAGACATTACAAAACGTATGAACCCTGATGCAACAACAAGCCAGACAAGATGGACTGACGGCGATACTATCCGTGCTGCCATCGGCCAGTCTGTAAACAACTTTGCTCCGGCTCATATGACAAAATACGTTGCAACCCTTGCCAACGGCGGCACAAGATACACAATGCATCTTATCGACAGGGTTGAAACATCAGACGGTATCGTTACCGAACAGAAAGAACCTGTTATCGAAACCCAGCTTGACATCAAGCAGGAAAACCTTAACGCAGTATACAGAGGTATGCTTGCCGTAACTCAGGGCGAAAGAGGTACTTTAAGAAACGTATTCCGTAACTTCCCTGTTGATGTTGCCGCAAAAAGTGGTACCGCACAGGAAAATCTTTCAAGAAGTTCTCATACATGGTTTGTCTGCTATGCTCCATACGACGACCCGCAGATTGCAGTAACAGTTATGATTCCTTTTGGTGAAAACACATCATCACCTGCAGCAGTTGTTGCAAGGGAAGTTATTGCAGAATATATGGGTCTTAACTATAAAGCAGAAAACGGGTATATGAATAATAATCTTGCACAGTAAACAGGAGGTATTATGATGATTACATTTGACGAAAACAAAGAAATTAAGCCTGAAGGCGCAGAAAACGAAATTGAAGTAGGATTTGCTGAAGAAGGTACTCCTGTTGGCGATATTGTTGACGCCGCAGAAACAGCTGAAGAAGCAAAAGAAGAAATTAAAGAAGCCATTGAAAATGCTTTCTCACTTAACGAAAACACAACTCTTTTCCACAAAGGAAACTTAAGAAACGGCCGTTCAATTGAATATGACGGCAGTGTTGTGCTTACAGGCGACGTAAACCCTGGTGCTCAGATCAAGGCAAAAGGCAACATCATAGTTCTTGGTGCTATCAAAGGTATGGTACACGCAGGCTGCGATGGCAACAGAGATGCATTTATTTTTGCACTCACAATGCGCCCTGTTCAGCTCAGAATCGGCGATATTATCACAAGATTCCCTGATGATATGGCAAAGGCTGAAATCAACCCTGAATATGCTTACGTTGAAGACGGCAAAATTTATGTATCAGAATTCTGATATGCTTAAACTGTAAATTTGCAGCATATTATGTCGATATTTTTAACTATTTGCTAAAAAAAATTGATGCAAAATAGTAATAAATTTGATAAAATATACTTGTATAGTTTAAAAAAGAAATTCTTAGAAATTCTAATTACAATAGCTGGGAGGATTATACCACATGAGTGAAGTAATAGTAGTAACTAGCGGAAAAGGCGGCGTAGGTAAAACTACTACAACAGCCAACTTAGGCTGCGGTCTTGCCATTGCCGGCAAAAAAGTTGCCCTTGTAGACGCTGATATCGGCCTTAGAAACCTTGACGTTGTTATGGGCCTTGAAAACAGAATAGTATATGACCTTGTTGACGTTGTTGACGGCAACTGCAAAATTAAGCAGGCGCTTATCAAAGACAAACGTTATGCAGGTCTTTTCCTTCTTCCTGCTGCTCAGACAAGAGACAAAGATGCTGTAACTCCTGAACAGATGAAGAAACTTTGCGAAACACTTAAAGAAGAAGGCTTCGACTACATAATTTTAGACTGCCCTGCAGGTATCGAACAGGGCTTCAAAAACGCAATTGCAGGTGCAGACCGTGCAGTTGTTGTTACAACACCTGAAGTTTCTGCAGTAAGAGACGCCGACAGAATTATCGGCCTTCTTGAAGCAAACGAACTTAACAACCCTACTCTTATCCTTAACAGATTAAGAATTGATATGGTTGAAAAAGGCGACATGATGAGTATCGATGACGTAACAGAAATTCTTGCCATCGATATCCTTGGTGTTGTTCCAGATGACGAATCAATCGTTATTCAGACAAACAAAGGCGAACCTGCTGTTACAGTTGAAGAATCAAAAGCAGGTCAGGCTTACAGAAATATTACAAGACGTATCCTTGGCGAAGACGTTCCTCTTATGGAACTTAAAACTGAGGAAAAATTTATGGACAAGCTTAAAAAACTTTTCCGCCGCTGATAAACTTAAGGAGTGAATAGACATGGATTTTTCAGATTTTTTCGGATTCTTCAAGAAAAAAGCTCCAGCTTCAGGTTCAGTTGCCAAAGACAGACTTAAGCTTGTACTTGTTCACGACAGAGTGGACTGTTCAACACAGGTTCTTGAAATGCTTAAAGGCGACATCATCAAAGTAATTTCAAACTATATGGAAATTGACGAAGAAGAGCTTGATATCAACATCACACAGACAAAATCCGACGACAACGCGGGCTCTGTTCCTGTACTTTATGCAAATATTCCTATCAAGAGTATGCGCAGAAACGCAGGCAGCAATCAGTAAAAAAATACAGGCTTCCTGAAACAAAAGGAAGCCTGTTTTTGTAGTAATATTTTATTTTACGGAGAAACAAACAATTGATGAACACAAAGAAAATTGTAAAATATACCGACTGGTGGCTTATAGGTGCAGTGTGCATACTCTCCATATTCGGTATTATATGCATAGGCTCTGCCACACACATAAACCTTGGTGAAAGCCCTTCAACGTATTATACGCAGATGGTATGGTTTACTGTGGGGCTTGTTATCATGTTCTGCATAATGCTTATGAGTATAGATTTTATATCGAAATTCTATATTCCTTTGTATTTCTGTGCGCTGCTTTTGCTTGTTGCCGTACTGCTTTTCGGGCGTACCGTCAACGGTGCAACACGATGGATTTATTTCGGCCCTGTGGGCATACAACCATCAGAATTTACAAAGCTTATTATGATAATTTGCCTGGCAAATTTAATTGACAAAAATCGTGATAGGGTAAATAATATAAGTATAATTGTGTTAAGTGCGGTTCTTATTTTCATACCTATCATTCTTATTCAGAAGCAGCCGTCACTTTCTGCCAGCCTTGTACTTGTGGCAATATATGCCGTTGTTATGTTTGTAGCAGGTCTTGACTACAAATACATAAGCGTTGTTGCTGCTATTGCAATTCCGGCAATTTTCTTCATACTCTGGGACGTTCAGAATGCTGATCCTATATTTGCGGATATTATCTTCAAACCACATCAGATAAACCGACTTATCAGTTTCGTAAACCCAGTTGAAGGAAGCGACGCATATTATCAGACAATGAAGTCCATAAATGCCATAGGCTCAGGTCAGCTTACAGGCAAAGGACTTTATGAAGGAACACTCAATCAGCTTAGCTATCTTCCTGAGCCTCAGAATGACTTTATATTTTCAGTTATAGGTGAAGAATTTGGCTTTATAGGCTGCATAGCAGTTTTACTGCTTGAATTTTTTATTGTTTTCAGATGTATACTTATCGCCATGAACTGTCAAAAAAATGTTCATTGCCTTATGGTAGCAGGTGTTGCAGGTATGCTGGCTTTCCAGACATTTGTAAACACAGGCGTTGCAACAGGAATACTTCCAAACACAGGTATGTCACTTCCTTTTGTAAGCTACGGAGGCAGCTCTACATGGACTAACATGGCATCTATAGGGTTGGTATTAAACATAGGATTAAAACGTTCCAAAACCATTTTTGAGGGGGTATAAACAGTGAATATAGCATTAATAGCACATGACAACAAAAAGAAACTTATGGAAAACCTCTGCATCGCCTACAGACACATTCTTGCAAAGCACACTTTATTTGCAACAGGCACAACAGGCAGGCTGGTTGAAGAAGCAGCTAATCTTACTGTTAACAAATACCTTGCAGGCCACCTTGGCGGCGAACAGCAGCTTGGCAGCCAGGTTGCAAACAATGACATTGACGTTGTAATCTTCCTTCGTGACCCTGTTTCAGCAAACACTTACGAACCTAATATCAATAGCATTCTTCGTCTTTGCGACCTTCACAATATCCCGCTTGCATCAAACCTTGCAACAGCTGAAATATTACTTCTTGCACTTGACAGAGGCGACCTTGACTGGAGAAACGTGGTAAAATAAAATGACAACATTTACAAAGATAATTCTTATATATTACCTTGCAATAAACCTTGTTCTTTTCATTTCTATGGCTATGGACAAAGGCTTTGCAAAAAAAGATAGAAGACGCATACCTGAGTCAACACTTTTCATTATGGCTCTTTTAGGTGGTTCAATCGGCGGTTTTGGCGGAATGTTCCTTTTCCACCACAAAAACAGAAAACCACAGTTTTATATAATTTACGCAATCGCATTTATACTTCATGCGGCATTGCTGTATCTTATATTTACAAAAATACTTTGATTTTAAGGCAGGAATTCACTTCCTGCTTTATTTTTTGGAACAAAATCCCACCTATATCATGTCTAAATATAAAGAGGTGATTTATATGAAAAAGATAATGATTTTAATACTTTGTTTTGCCATGACACTTCCACTTTTCGCTTGTTCTTCAAAAAACGATGAGCCTGATGCTCTGCCGCCGGGTCTTGAGTACAGTAGTACATATACAGTTACCGACGGAATAGCACTGTCCCTTGAATATGACAACTATCCCGAAAACGTGCAGAGTATGAAAATGATACTGGAAAACCGCACTGACAATGTAATGCTTTACGGCAAAGGCTGGTCTTTTGAGAAATATGTCCACAACCCAAATGGAGAAGATACCTGGGAAAAGGTTGAAACAAAAGGCGATACTGCATTC
>JAFYQL010000010.1 GCA_017547125.1 Bacillota bacterium | reverse complement strand
CGTGATGCGGCGTGGGATTTGAGAGCGACTGCTGCCGGTGGCAGAAAAAAGGAGCTCGAAAATGCGAGAAATAGGGAGCGTGTGACGAATAAGTGAGGAAACAGGCGACCATATTTCGAGGTGGGCGTTGAAAATCCCTCTTTCTCCGTGATAAAGGAAGTCTGAAAAGACTTCCTTTTTTTATTTTATAAGTATATAATTGCATTAAGGTGTTATTCGGACCTCGTTTTGGACGTTGGTTGAAGGGGCAGTTTTTGCAACATGATACACTTCGGATGCACTAATTTCTTATGGGTTGCTTCAGCGGATTGCTTGGCCATAGGTCGACATATGGCGCGGTCTTTGCAGATGAGGCAGCCTTTTTGTTATATTTATTGCATTTTTTAAATGTAAAGCATATAATGTGATTGGATGCACTAGTGTCTTGGCCGTTTTTACGGATGCAGTTGCGTTGGCAGATGTAGCACTTGTATCCACTTTATAATGTATTGAGCGCTTGTCACTAATAGGTCACTATCAGGAAGATTGTTTCCTGACTGCCCGTTGGCAGGCGTTTTTTATTTGCAATTTGTAATATACAGGTTTATAATAAATATAAGCCCAACTCAACAGCCATCTTTGAAATGTTTATTTCACTGACAGGAAGCGAGACTGGGCTTTAAATTATGAAAGCAAGATGGCGGTGATGCTACTACTTGAAAGCGATGGGAGCTGATATAGTAGTGTTGCCGCTGTTGTTTTTTGAAAGAGTTATTATATACTATTATAAGAGTCTGCGTTAGCAGGGAGCACGGCTGGTGAACCAGCTTCACTCCTTCCT
This sequence comes from Bacillota bacterium, assembly GCA_017547125.1. GTDB lineage: Bacteria > Bacillota > Clostridia > Lachnospirales > Anaerotignaceae > HGM11808. Next base: position 4,465 of record JAFYQL010000010.1, on the reverse strand, counting down.
GCTGACGTCAGGTTTATTTTTTGCATCAAAAAAGCAGTCCTTACGGACTGCTTTTAATTATTTGCCGAAAAGTTTTCCTAAACCGCCGAGAGCATCGCCAAGTTTTTCTGCACCAATTTTTGTTTTAATAGCTTTAATAAGTTTTTCAACCTGTGCATCAGGAAGATCCATGCCCACGAGTTTTTCAATAACTGCAACAGGGTCTTTTTCAAATTTTGCAAGAAGAGACTTGTCCTTCATTATTGTTTCAACGATGTCTTCAATTTTGTCCATAATATCCATTTTTGTTTCCTCCGATGTGAAAATTTAAGGCCAATAGCCTGTAGTGTCAGTATAAAAGCCGACATATTCTTTGTCAACATAAGGCAAAAGCCCATATCAAAGGATACGGGCTTTTTGAAAATTCAATTATTTCATTCTCATGTGGCTTCTGAGTTCAGCACCAACTTTTTCTGAAAGGTGTTCGCTGTGGATTCTTCTCATAGCATTGAAGTGAGGACGACCAGCCTGGTTTTCAAGGATCCAGTCTTTAGCAAATGTACCTTCCTGAATGTCTTTGAGGAGACCCTTCATAGCTTTTCTTGTATCCTGTGTTACAATCTTTGGACCTGCATAGTAGTCGCCGTATTCAGCAGTGTCGCTGATTGAGTAACGCATGAATGACATACCGTGTTTAACGAGAAGGTCGATGATAAGTTTCATTTCGTGCATACATTCGAAGTATGCGCTTTCTGGCTGGTAACCAGCTTCAACGAGTGTGTCGAAACCAGCTCTCATAAGTTCGCAAACACCGCCGCAAAGAACTGCCTGTTCACCGAAAAGGTCTGTTTCTGTTTCTTCTTTGAATGTTGTTTCAAGAACGCCTGCTCTTGTGCCGCCGATAGCATCAGCATATGAAAGAGCGATGTCTTTAGCTTTGCCTGTGTAGTCCTGGTATACAGCGATAAGCATTGGTACACCAAAATCTTCAACATACTGGCTTCTTACTGTGTGGCCAGGGCCCTTTGGAGCAACCATAACAACGTCAACGTTCTTTGGAGGAACAATCTGACCAAAGTGGATGTTGAAACCGTGAGCGAAGCAAAGTGCAGCGCCTTCTTTAAGGTTAGGAGCGATATCTGATTTGTAAAGTTTAGCCTGTGTTTCATCGTTTACAAGAAGGATAACGAAGTCAGCTGCTTTAACAGCGTCAGCTGTGTTCATAACTGTAAGACCAGCTTCTTCAGCTCTTGCTTTGCTCTTTGAACCTTCGTAAAGACCAACAACTACGTCAACGCCGCTGTCTTTAAGGTTAAGCGCGTGAGCATGACCCTGGCTGCCGTAACCGATAACTGCTACTTTTTTGTTTAAAATTACATTCTTGTCTGCGTCCTTTTCATAATACATTCTTGCCATAATAAAACTCTCCTTTGTATTAAAAAATTTTTAATTCTTTATTTATTCTGCATCTTCAACCGGCTGGCTGAACATACAGTTACTGCCTCTTTCAACTGCTATAAGACCTGTACGGCAATATTCAAGAATTCCGTAAGCCTTAACATAATTTAAAAATGCATCAAGTTTTGTGCCCTTGCCGCACATTTCAACACATACTGTGCCAGGGTTCATATCAACTACCTTGCCGCCGAAAACTGATGATGCATCAATAACTTCACGGAGCTTGTCGCCCTCAGTTTTGATTTTTACTATCATAAGCTCTCTTAAGATAGTGTTTTCCGGCTGCATAACTTCTACTTTCTTTACGTCGTAAAGCTTTGAAAGCTGTTTAAGGAGCTGATCTTTCTTTCTCTGGTCGCCTGTTGCAGTGATTGTGATACGTGCATAAGCAGGGTTTTCAGTTGCGCCTGATGTAAATGTATCAATATTGAAACCTCTCTGGCTGAAAAGTGAAGATATTCTTGTGAGAACACCGGCCATGTTGGTAACAATTATACATACAGCGAAATGTTCATTCATTTTTAATTCCTCCTTATTTCAAGATAACATTGTCGATGGTGCCGTTTGGCGGAACCATTGGAAGTACGTTTTCATCAGAAGGAACGATACATTCCACAATGCAAGGTGTGTCAATTGAAAATGCCTTATCAAGTGCTGCATTAACTTCTTCAAGTGTTTCTGCTCTGTAGCCAACTGCGCCGAAGGCTTCTGCAAGCTTAACAAAGTCAGTTTTTCTGTCAGGTACTGTAGCCATAAATCTTTCTCCGAAGAAAAGGCTCTGCCACTGACGGATCATGCCGAGACGGCTGTTGTTTAAAATAACGATTGTAAGCGGAAGCTTCTGAGTAACTGCTGTTGCAAGCTCGTTAAGGTTCATGCCGAAGCTGCCGTCGCCTGTGAAGAGCACTGAACGTTTGCCTGTTGCCATTGCTGCGCCGATTGCTGCACCCATACCGTAACCCATTGTTCCAAGACCGCCGCTTGTAAGGTGTGTTCTTGGTTTTGTGAATGTGTAGTGCTGTGCAACCCACATCTGATGCTGACCTACGTCTGTAGCAATGTTTGCATCAGCAGGTGCTTTAGCCTGAACTGCATTTATAACATCCCATGGCATTAAGCAGTCGTGAGGAATTTTTGCATCTTCTTCCTGCTGTTTGAAAAGCTTCATTATTTCGTGCCATTCAGGGTTGTTTTTCTGTTCGATGTTTTCAAGTATGTATCCAAGTGCTGTTTCAAGACTTCCAGCTACTGTAATGTCAGCAACAATGTTTTTGTCGTGTTCAGCAATATCAACGTCGATGTGAATTATTTTTGCTTTAGGTGCAAACTTGTCTTTGTTGCCTGTTGCTCTGTCTGTGAAGCGAACGCCTGCAGCAATAATAAGGTCGGCTTCTGTAAATGCCTTTGTTGAAGCAAGTCTGCCGTGCATACCGTTCATGCCAAGGTAACGTTCATTTGTACCGTCCATTGTTGTAAGGCCCATCATTGAGAATGAAGCATAAGCATCAGCCTTTTCAGCAAGTGGAGTAATAAGATCCCAGCAGTTTGCGTTTATGATACCGCCGCCGCAGAAAAGAAGCGGACGCTTGCTTTCGTTGATAAGTTCAACTGCCTTGTCGAGAAGAGCCTTGTCAGGTTCTGCATCAGGTGTTTTTTCTACTGCAGGCATTGGACTGAATTCTGCAGATGAAAGCTGAATATTTTTTGGTACGTCTACAAGTACCGGACCCGGACGTCCGCTTTTTGCAAATCTGAATGCTTCTCTTAAAGTTGGAGCAAGGTCTTTGATTGATTTAACCTGGAATGAATGCTTTGCAACAGGAATTGAAAGACCGATTGTATCAACTTCCTGGAATGCGTCAGTACCGATCATGCTTGTTGCAACGTTGCCTGTAATGGCAACCATTGGTATTGAATCGGCTTTTGCAGTTGCAAGGCCTGTGATAAGGTTTGCTGCACCAGGTCCGCTTGTTGCAAGACACACGCCAACTTTTCCGCTTGCTCGGCTGTAGCCGTCTGCAGCGTGGGCAGCGCCCTGTTCGTGTGCTGTAAGTACATGTTTGATTTTATCCTGATATCTGTAAAGAGCATCGTATATATCAAGTACTGTGCCGCCTGGATAACCGAAAATTGTATCAACGCCCTGTTCAATAAGAACTTCCATAATTATATCGCAGCCGTTTAACATCATATAATTTTCCTCCTGAATTTTTTTCTGTAATTAAAAAACCCTTGCGGCGATTTGCTGCAAGGGTTTAAATGTATACTTCAAACTGCCTATGCTTATGCTCATCAAATCGCTTAATTATTTAACACAAATAGCCTCATCTACGATGAGGTTAATAATGTTGATAATCACGATGACGAGTACAAGATTCAACATAAGGGTAAGTGTATCCTTTCTAAATACAAATATATCTTGTTGGTAGTATAGAACTATGAGTGTAATTTGTCAATAGATTTGGTCAAAAAAATGCAAAAGAAGTAGTACCACATGGTGTTTTGGGAGGGGTTTTCTGCAACTTTTTTGTTCTGAAATGCCAAGTTGAATTTGTAAAATGGCTGTGTTATCATCATTTTATACAAAGCTTGCAGGAGGCAGAATGATGACCGGAGTAAGAAAAATTACAAAACAGACCAACAACAGATTTGCAAATATGTATGAACTTGAAGCTGAAACAAGAGATGGCTTTGTATTCAGTTATTATATGGCATAAATGGCAAAAGATGCAGAAGATACTATGCCTGCAAGAAAAACTCTTAAAACAAACGGCGTACTTATATATGGCATTTTCGAAGATAAAATTGCGCTTATCCGTCAGTTCAGATATCCTTTGGGCACTTATGTGTATGAATTTCCGGCAGGTCTTGTGGAAGAAGGCGAAGACATAAAGTCTGCTGCGGTAAGGGAAGCGAAGGAAGAAACAGGCCTTGATCTTGAGGTGATAGATGCAGGAGGCTATGAAAGACCGTTTTTTACATCAACAGGCCTTACGGATGAAACCTGTGCAACGATTTTTGGCATTTT
>JAFYQL010000070.1 GCA_017547125.1 Bacillota bacterium | reverse complement strand
GATATCTTCTGAATCCTCAACTGATTCTGCAACTTCCGGCAGTTCTTCTGCCATTTCTTCTGCTTCAGCAGTTTCGACTGTTTCTTCTATTGCCGCTTCTTCTGTTTCAGCAGTTTCTTCAACAACTTCGTCTTTTTTGAAAAGCGCTCTGAATTCGTCGCCTGTAATTTTTTCTTTTTCAAGAAGAAGTCTTGCAGTTTCGTGAAGAACATCGATGTGCTCGTTAATAAGTCTAAGTGCCTCATCATAAGCATTCTTCATAATTACATTAACTTCTTCATCAATAACAGATGCAACTTCTTCGCCGTAGTTTCTTGAGCGTCCGATTTCGCGTCCTATAAACACTTCGTCACTGTCTTCGCCAAACTGGATAGGTCCAAGTCTGTCGCTCATACCATATTTCATAATCATGCTTCTTGCCATAGCAGTTGCTCTCTGGATGTCGTTGCTTGCGCCTGTTGTAACATCATCAAAGATAATTGCTTCTGCTGCACGTCCGCCAAGGAAGCTGATGATTTCCTGTTTCATCTGGTTCTTTGTAACATACATTCTGTCTTCACCAGGAAGTGGCATTGTGTAGCCGCCTGCCATACCAGTAGGAATGATAGAAATGCTGTGTACCGGGTCAAGATGTTCAAGGACTTCAAAGAGAATAGCGTGACCGCCTTCGTGGTAAGCTGTGATTGCTCTTTCTTTTTCGCTTACGATACGGCTCTTCTTTTCTGTACCAACGCCAACCTTGATAAGCGCTTTCTGAATTTCTTCCATATCAATCTTCTTTTTGCCACATCTTGCTGTAAGAAGAGCGGCTTCGTTAAGAAGGTTTGAAAGATCAGCACCTGTAAAGCCCGCTGTTGTTTTGGCAACTACGTTAAGATCAACTTCGTCTGCCATTGGTTTACCTTTTGCGTGAACCTTAAGAATTGCTTCTCTGCCTTTAACGTCAGGTCTGCCAACATAAACCTGTCTGTCGAAACGACCAGGTCTTAAAATAGCAGGGTCAAGGATATCTGCACGGTTAGTAGCCGCAACCACAATAACACCGTCATTGATGCCGAAACCGTCCATTTCAACAAGAAGCTGGTTTAATGTCTGTTCTCTTTCATCGTGACCGCCGCCAAGACCTGCTCCTCTGCGTCTGCCCACGGCGTCAATTTCATCGATAAATACGATAGATGGTGAGTTTTTCTTAGCCTGTTCAAAAAGGTCTCTTACTCGTGATGCACCAACACCAACGAACATTTCAACAAAGTCTGAACCTGAAATGCTGAAGAAAGGCACTCTTGCTTCGCCGGCAACTGCCTTTGCAAGAAGAGTTTTACCTGTACCAGGAGGGCCTACAAGAAGAACGCCCTTTGGAATTCTTGCACCAAGTTCTGTATATTTTGTAGGTTCTTTAAGGAAGTCTACAAGTTCCTGAAGTTCTGCTTTTTCTTCGTCACAACCTGCTACATTTTCAAATGTAACTCTGTTTTTGTCATCAATTGTAACCTTTGCCTTGCTCTTGCCGAATGACGCCATCTTTCCGCCGCCCTGCATCTTCTGCATCATAACAGAGAAAATAACAATGGCAATAATCATAAGTATGATTGACGGAAGTATTGAGCTTAACCATGATGTTTTTGGAATAGGAACAACCGTAAGCTTAAGTCCGTCTGCTTCTGCCTTTTCGTGAGCATATTCAGTGAATGTTGCAATTGACGGAATTTCCATAGAAATTATTTTTCCGTCTGTAAGTGTTGCAGTTACTGTACCATAGTCGCTGATTTCTGTGCTTCTTTCGATAGAAATTTCAGTAACCTCATCGTTTTCAATTTTTTCCACCATATCTGTGTATGTATATTCCACATTTTCAGGCGCAGTATAGTTCTGGTTTACAGTTGCAAGCACTGACAAAACGATTACAAAAAGCACTGCGTATAAACCTATACTTTTAAAGTATTTATTCAAAAAATCAACCTCCTAATGTTAATTTGTATGTTTTTTGCCTTTTATAAAAATATACAGCAAATCAATAATATATTTTACCACAATTATACTGCAATAGCAACTTAAAGACCTTCTGTATTTTCAAGCAAAATACAAAGATGAAGAAAACCATTGTGATCTTCTTCATCTTACATTATGTACCATATCAATATACGATATTCTTTTTTAAATTGTCATTATTCTTCAAAAGAAATTTTTCCTATATAGTCAAGGTTTCTGTATTTCTGTGCATAGTCAAGACCATAACCAACAACAAATTCATCAGGAATTGAAAAGCCCTGATATTCAACATCAACTTCGCTCACTCTTCTGTCAGGCTTGTTTAAAAGTGTGGCAATCTTAAGGCTCTTAGGGCCTCTTGCCTGAAGCATGTCTTTAAGCACGCTGAGAGTTCTGCCGCTATCGATAATATCTTCAACGATAATTACATTTTTATCTTTGATAGGTTCATCAATGTCCATAAGAATTTTGATGTTTCCGCTGCTTTCTGTTGAAGAGCCATAGCTTGAAACATCCATAAAGTGCATAAAAACATTACACTTTTTAATAGCTCTTGCAAGGTCTGCCATTATAACAACACTGCCCTTAAGCACACAGATAAGATGTAAATCCTGTCCTTCATAATCTCTGTCGATAGCCGCACCCATTTCTGCAACCTTTTCTGCAATCTGTTCCTTTGAAATAAATTCTCTGACTACTTCTTTCATTTGTATGCCCTCCGTATGTTGATGAACAATTTATTTACACAATCTTTGTCTGCCGTGCTGACACTGCAGTGTCTGTATGGATATGCCCACAAAATTCCATTTTCGCTGCCGATAACAACAGTTTTTTCTCTTTCTTCTCTCGGAATTTTCATATCTATGAGAATATCTTTTATCTTTTTGCTTCTGCCGTCTTTGTTTATGCACAGTCTGTCGCCGTCTTTACGACTTCTGGCAAAAATCTGGCCCTGTATTTTTTCGCCGTCAAAGCATTTGCTTTCGTCAGCGGTTAAATCCTTTTCAGCTGAAACCGAAACAAAAATACCGCATTCTTCAATGTATGTTTCGCCTTCAACAACATATAAAAACTCTTTTTCGCCTGATGCTTTTTTGAGCATAGCCTTGTTATAGCTTTTTTCTGCCACTATTCCATAAGGAAGCATAATACTTCTTCCTGTTTCACCGGCAAATATATCAAGCACGCTTTCAATGTGGTTTCTGCCCACATCTTTCATCTTGCCCGAAATCTTTTCAAATGCAATTCTTATAACTCTTTTTTTAACTGCACTGTGCAAAGGTGTAAGCTTTTTTGCATCAAGCTCAATTTTATCTTCGCTTTGGAAAACGAGGCATCTTTCATAGCTTTCAAAGGCATAGCCTTCTATAAAATCTTCTTCCTCCGCAAGCATCTGAGATGCATAAGCAATGTTTGCCACTGCACACGAGTTAACTTCATTTTCAAGCACCGGAAGAACATTATGTCTTATACGGTTTCTTGTATAATCATCTTCAAGGTTTGTACTGTCTGTTCTGTAGGCAGCATTTTCACCTTCAAGATATTTTTCAATTTCTGCCCTGCTGCAGTTTATAAGCGGACGGATAATGTTGTCCCTTGTGGGTGCAATTCCACAAAGGCCTTTCATTCCTGTGCCCCTTGAAAGACGCATAATAACTGTTTCGGCATCGTCATTCATATTGTGGGCAACAGCAACCTTGTCTGCCCCCAAAAGAAATGTCATTTCTTCAAAGGCATCATATCTTGCATTTCGTCCTGCTTCCTCTTCACTTATACCCATTTCGTCTGCCATTTCAGGCACATCATACTGCTTTATAAAAAGTTCGACACCCATTTTACTGCAAAGGTCCATACAGAAACTGCAGTCTTCATCGGCTTCTTCACCTCTTATGCCATGATGCACATGAAGAGCATAAAGCGTAAGGTTATATTCTTTTTTGAGATGACATAAAACAAATAAAAGAGCCACAGAATCAGCACCGCCCGAAAGCGCCACAATCACCTTGTCGCCGTTTTTAAGCATATTGTTTTTTTCAATGGTTTTCTGCACTTTTTTTATCATATCAATGCCTCTTTTTTATATACCTTTCTATATTATATACCATCTGCTGCCAAAAAACAACAACAGCCGTTTTCACGGCTGTCGGTTAGTTTTCATATATTTTTATTGCCAGAGCTAGCATATCATCTTTTGCACAACCATTATTTTTCTCCACTGCAAGCTTTATTATTTCACTGCACAAAAGCTTTGTATTTCCCGTCTGCTTTGCTATTTTTCCAACTTCCCTTTCTTCATCTTCAAGGGCATCACTTATGCCGTCGGTTATCATAAGCACAACGTCTTTGTCCTGAAGTTCAAATTTTGTTATTTCACTTTCCGCAGCCGCCAGTATCCCCAGCGGAAGTGATGTACTTTTTATAGCCGTTGCTTCGCCGTTTCGTATCACAAATGCCGTTGAGCCTCCGTTTTTGATAAGTCTGCTTTTGCCATTTCTGAGATCTATACTAAGTGCATCAAGTGTGGCAAAGCTTTCGCCTTTATACCCAAGCATTGAGCAGTTAACTGCCTTAAGTGCAGTTTCTTCATCAAACCCGTTATTCATAAGCTTTGACATCTTTTCAAGCACATCTCTGCTCTGTTTCGCCGCCATTTCGCCCGTACCCATTCCGTCGCTTATCAAGGCCGTGAACACATCGCTTCTGTATTTTTTAACCTCAAAGCCGTCTCCCGAAACTTCATTTCCATCCATAGCCCTGCTGCAATATACATAACTGCATCCAAAATCATTCTCTTCTTCAAACACACTTACACATCTTGGACCATTACAGTTTTTGTCTGCCAAAACCATATTTTTTCCGCAGACAGACGAAATTTCTCCGGCAAAAACATGACTGCATCTTTCTTTGCCTCCGCAAACATCACCTTCAAGCGAAACCTTTATTCTTCCGTTTTCTTCCGTAACTGCCACAACCGAGTTCACTGCAAATCCCTTTTTTATAAGCCTTTCCTTTATCTCTTTTTCTATGCTTTCATCAAAAAACGGCCTGAAATCTACATTCTCCTTCATCTCTTCCGTCAGTTTTTTCAGTTCTTCCAACTGTTGTTTTATTATAAATCTGCTGTCATCAAGGCGTCTTTTCCATATTTCTCCCGTTTTAAACTCACGGCAGCAGCTATTTACAACCTCAGCAAGACGATTTATCTTCACGCAGCTTTTGCCAAAGCCTTCGGGCACACACTTCACATCTACGTCCCCCGTCTTTTCAAAATCATTTATCATAGCATACACTGCTCCATAGCTTTCAAGCATTCGTCCCTTCCAGCAATACACACCCAAACCGCACTCACTGCATACCCTGTCGGTCACCATATTTATGATCTTCATTGAGCTTTCGGGCGTTATGTTATCACTCATTTCCTGAGAAGACGCAAACACATCAGCCAATGCACAAAAAGACATAGAAAGCTTTCTTATTTTTTCTTCAACATACTCCCGCACCTTGATGTAATATTTGTTTTCGTCAAACTCTTTTTTGTCCGAAGAATATGTACTGAGCAAGCTATAAATTTTTTGCGGCACCATCATAAACATTACTGTACCTAAAAGAGTCAGCGCCACAGTTTCCTTATTTAGTTCTGCTCCCATATAAAAAGACGGCACAAAAAACGCTGAAAGAAACAAAACCGAGGCAATAAATTTGCTTTTTCTTCCCAAAATTCCGCTCATCAAGGCACCAAAAGACAATACTGTCAAAAAGGTTGTGTCAGCCTGTCCGCACACAATAAGCACAAACGAAAGCACAACCGCCAAGGCGCACCCAGCTGAGCTTCCGCACACGTAAGAAGCCATCAGCACAAATAAAGTGCAAAGCATATTTCTCATAGGCTCACCAAAAACACTTACTCCGCACAATGAAGCCAGCGAAAACACCAACGGCGCCGCAATACAAAGTGCATCATCTGATGTGAAAATCTTACGCTTCACATCTCTCTGCACACGTCCCATACTTCTTGAAAAAAGCACCGTAAGCATCATAACCGCTATGCTTTCTGCCACACTTCTTACCATAAGAAATGCACTCATTCCATTAAGAAATGCAACCATCACACCGCCAGACAGAAGGCTGATGCCTCCGCAGAATATCTTTTTTCTTTCATTTACAGGCTTGTCCTTTCCGTCATACCAAAATGATATAGCGGCGCAGCATGCTATAGATATCCAGTATCCGTATTTGCCGAAAAAATCACTGCCCGTCGCATACCCCATAAACACCGAAAGGCACACTGCATAAAAAACGCTGCCCTTGTCCATACACGCCGAAAGAAACGCTATCCCCACAGGGTTAAGTGCATTAAAAAGATTTATTCTGCCCAAAAGAAAACCCTCTGCGCATAAAACCACTCCCTTTATCAAGGGTTTATATATAACTTCTTTATTGTTTTCTCTGCTTTTTCTTTTGATTGCCCTTTCAGGCATAAGTACTTTTCCGAAATAATTCTCTGTTTTTGCCATAGTAATCCCTCCATGGCAAAAATTATATTTCACACCGGTTAAATTTTATGCCGAAACACGTCGCCAACAAAAACTTTTTTATCAAAATCACCCAACACCTTTTAAACCAAGGCTCTTTTTCACAATAATTATCACAACTAAATTTTGTCATATTTTCAGTTAATATGATATTTTTAATAAAAATTTCCGTTTTTTTACCATTTTTTTGGCAGAAATCTATTGCCAATTTTTTAAAATCGTATATACTTTAATTAAGGAACGATGAAAAATATTAACACCATAGCACTTATTTTCATTAAGGAGGCAGTACCATGAAGCAGAAACCGGTTTCCCTTTCGAAAGGCGATTATCAGATACTTGAATCATACAAAGTGCTTGCAGAAGGCCTTGCTAATTATCTCGGAGAAGGCTACGAAATTGTTGTTCAGTCTTTAGGCAATCTTGAGCATTCCGTTATCAAAATTTTAAATGGTCACCACACTGGCAGAAAAGAAGGCTCACCTATTACAGACCTTGGTCTCACTATGGTTAAAAATCTTTCCGACCCAAGTTCAGAAAAATACATGACATACTTCAACAAAACAGCTAAAGGCGAACCTCTTAAATCCTGCTCAATCGGTATCACAGGCGAAAAAGGTAACATCATCGGCCTTATGTGCATAAACTTCTATGTCAACACACCACTTTCAGAACTAATTACTCATCTTGTTCCAAATGCAGCTGAAACTTCAACATCAACTTCATTTGCTGAAAGCTTTGTTGAAGACGTTGATGAACTTCTTCGAGTATCACTTAAAGAAGCAAGCGATATCGTTTATAGCGACAGAAGCATTGCAACATCAAACAAGAACAAAGAAATTATTGCTATGCTTAACGAAAAAGGCATCTTCAACTTCAAAGACTCAGTTGTTAAGATTGCAGATATGATGGGCATTTCAAAAAATACTGTTTATATGCACATCAGAAACATAGGCAAGAAATAAGACAAAAAATAAAAGCGTATCTCATCTAGAGCGGTAACATAAGAAAACACAAAAACAAAGAACCTTGATTTCTCAAGGTTCTTTATTTTTGAATTAAACGGGTTTGTTTTCTTATGTTATAAATCCGCTCACGGATTTTCCTTAAGAATACTGAATAACCGTACTATAATGTATTCTTAAGTCAACTCCGTCTGGATACGCTTTTTTATTATCTTAAAGCATTTCAATAAGCTTATCTACATCTTCTTCTGTTGTTGCCCAGCTTGTTGCAAATCTTACAACAGTGTGGTTTTCATCAAGTTTTTCCCAGAAGCTGTATGTAACCTTTTCGGAAATTTCTTTCATTTTTTCGTTTTCAAGCACTACAAACTGCTGATTTGTAGGTGAATCCATAAAAATTTCATATCCCTTTTCTCTAAGTGCATTTTTAAGCTTTATGGCAAGACGTACTGCTTCTCTGCCAAGTTTAAGATAAAGGTCATCTGTAAAAAGCACATCAAACTGTGTGCCTAAAAGCCAGCCTTTTGCAAGAAGAGCGCCATTCTGCTTTGTGATAGAGAAGAAATGTGGAATAGTCTTTGGTTTTGTAAACACAACGGCTTCGCCAAAAAGTGCACCAACTTTTGTGCCGCCGATGTAAAACATATCGCAGTATTTTGCAATTGTTTCAAGCGTAACTTCTGTACCTTCAGCACCAAGACCATATCCCATACGTGCACCGTCAGCATAAAGATACATATCGTATTTCACACAAACTTCCTTAAGCGCCTTAAGTTCTTCTTCTGTGTAAACTGTACCGTATTCTGTAGGATGTGAAATATAAACCATACCCGGCATAACAATATGCTCATGTGTTTCATCGCCATAGTATGTTTCAAGATATTTTTCAACGTCTGCCGCAGAAAGCTTGCCATTATACTGCGGAAGTGTGATTACTTTATGTCCGCCATACTCAATAGCACCTGCTTCGTGACAGCTTATGTGGCCTGTTTCAGCCGCAATAACACCCTGATATGACTTAAGTGCCGCACCAATAACTGTTGCGTTTGTCTGTGTTCCGCCAACAAGGAAGAAAATTTCAGCCTCAGGTGCATTGCATGCCTTTCTGATTTTTTCTTTTGCTCTTTCACAATGTTCATCTGTGCCGTATCCAGAATTTTTTTCCATATTTATTTCCATAAGGCGTTGTAAAATAAGCGGATGTGCGCCTTCCATATAGTCACTTGCGAAATACTGCATATTAAAAAACTCCTTTCAATATCTGCTTGTTTTATTGTCGCACAACTAATTCCGATTGTCAAAATTTATATGGTCTTACACCCAAAAAACCTTATGATAACAGGCATTTTTTTCATTACTTTTATATAATTGACGAAATTTCATCTATCCTGTAAAATTATGTTATATAGTTTTTATAACCACATAAAATAGAATTTAAAACTTTACAACAGGAGACAATAATGAACATTAAAATACTTGCAGACTCATCAGCCAATTTATATCACCTTGAAGGCGTGGATTTTGAATCAGTTCCACTTAAAATTTCTACTGACGAAAGAGAATTTGTAGACGATATCAACCTCGATGTTTACGAAATGGCAACATATCTTGCCAACTACAAAGGCGCATCAAGAACATCATGCCCTAACGTAGGCGAATGGCTTGAAGCCTTCGGCGATGCAGACATAGTGTACTGCGTAACTATCATCAGCACACTTTCAGGCAGCTACAACGCCGCTCTTGTTGCAAAAGCACAGTATGAAGAAGAGCATCCGGACAGAAAGGTATTCGTTCTTGACTCATACTCAGCAGGCCCTGAGCCAAAGCTCATTGTGGAAAAAATCAGAGACCTTGTCCTTGAAGGCAAAGATTTTGATACAGTATGCAAAGAAGTTGTGGACTACAAAGAAAACCACACATCACTTAACTTCTGCCTTGAATCACTTAAAAACCTTGCAAATAACGGCCGTGTACCTCACGCAGTTGCATCACTTGCATCCCTCATCGGTCTTCGTCTTGTGGGCAACGTAAGTGAAGATGGTCAGATTCAGCCAACAGACAAAGCTCGCGGTGCTAAAAAAGCCAACGCAACTATCTACAAATGCATGAAAAAAGAAGGTTATTGCGGCGGCACAGTAGTTATCGACCACTGCTTTAACGAAGAAGCAGCAAATATGCTTAAAAACACAATCAAGGAAGAATATCCGGATGCAAACGTAAGAATTGAAAGAACAACAGGCCTCTGCAGTTTCTATGCTGAAAAAGGCGGTCTTATGATTGGTATTGAAGTAAACTGAAAACAATAAAACGGCTCTTAAAAGAGCCGTTATTTTTTTGCATAAAAAAACTCGGTATACCAAATAGTATACCGAGCTATATGCTTTAAACTAAATCACTAAATTAGTCAGCGAAAAGTTCTTCTGCGTTTGGAAGTTCAACGTCAAGTGGTCTTACAACCTTTGTTACGTTGATCATATGGATGTAGTCAACGTTACCGCAAAGGATGTTGTTACCCCATGAACCGCAACCTTCTGAAACTGCTGGTGAGAGGCAGTTTGTCTTTGGACCCCAAGCGTCTGGAGTTGGCTGGTTAACAAGTACACGTGCTACAGGTACTCTTTCAGCATAGTAGTTAACGTGAGCTTCGTCATTTGAGAAGATACCTGCTGTATGACCGATACCGCCTGATTCTTCCATGTTTCTGATAGCCATGTCAACAGCGTTTTCGAATGTGTCGTAGCCCTTCATTGATACAACTGGACCAAGAACTTCTTCGTTAAGTGGGTCGCAAGCGCCGATATCAGCAACTTTAAGAGCGAGTACTTTTGTTTCAGCAGGGATATCGAAGCCAGCAGCTTTAGCGATAACTGGAGCATCTTTACCTACGAGTGATGGTTCAGGTTTGCCGTTTTCCATGAAGAGTGCTTCTCTGAATTTAGCAACGTCAGCTGGATCTTCGTAAATTACGATGCCTTCAGCTCTCATAGCTGCGTATAATTCAGCTTCAACTTCTTCTGGGTAAAGGAAAAGGTTCTGGCCGTCGCAAAGGATACCGTTGTCTGAGCCAACAGCTACAACTGATTTAGCAGCTGCATCTTTGATGTCATAACCTCTGTCAAGGATTACAGGTGGGTTACCTGCGCCTACACCGTAAGCTGGAGTACCGCTTGAGTAAGCAGCTTTTGTAAGGCCTGTGCTACCTGTAGCGATTACGAGGTCAGCTTTAGCCATAAGTTCAGCTGAAAGTTCGATTGTTGGTTCTTCAATAATCTGGATAAGGTCAGCTGGAGCACCCTGAGCAACGAGAGCTTCTCTGATGAGGTTTACTGTATGTGTTGATGATTTTTTAGCTCTTGGAGCTGGAGCGATGATAACTGCGTTTTTGCCTTTAAGAGCGTGCATGAAGTTACCAAGTGGTGTTACGTTAGGGTTTGTAGCTGGTGTGATAGCAGCGATAACACCGATTGGGTGAGCTACTTCAATAAGACCTCTTGATGGATCTTCATTGATGATACCAACTGATTTTTTGTCTTTAAGATAGTCCCAGAATGTAGCTGGTGTATCTGTGTTTTTACCAATTTTGTCTTCATAGAAACCAAGACCTGTTTCATCTACTGCTTCTCTAGCGAGTTCAGCTGCGTGCTTGTAAATTGTTTTAGCACTTTCGTAAACTAATTTGTCGATCTGTTCCTGTGTGTAATCTTTGATCTGTTCTAATGCTTTGCGTGCGTTGTCAAGTTTTGCCTGAATCATTGTTCTACGCTTCCTTTCATTATATACACTATAATTTTTTCGTTGACATGCTGACAGACATAGTCGTCCCTTGTCTTGCACATCATCACAACATAAGTATACAACAGCAAGTCTCGTAATTCAACTTGTAACAGTAACATTTTACCTGTACTGAGTTTTTTTGTAAGTTTTACATAGATTTTATATTATAAATTAGTTGAAAATCACAGCCGTTGTATAGCACATTGCACAATTGGAAGTATTTTCCATTGCATCTTTTTTT
>JAFYQL010000009.1 GCA_017547125.1 Bacillota bacterium | reverse complement strand
GCATGAGATGGTTGAAAGACAGTCTTCGCCTGTAAGAAAACCGCTGATATGTGTTGTGCCTTTGGCAAGAGAGCCAAGCATAACACTGCGGTGAGATATTGATTTGTCGCCCGGAACAGTGATAGTTCCCTTAAGAGATGTTTTAGGATTTATAACCTTATTCATATCTGTTTTCCTCAGTTTTTAACGTAGATTTCGTAGTTCATTTCACGCAGAAGCTTAATACTCTTCTGGCGCTGTTCTTCGCTGTCGAAGGAAATATTGAGAACGCCGTTTTCTCTTTCGCGGTTGTTTACGATGCTCATATTGGCAATGTTGATGTTGTTGCTTGAAAGAAGAACTGTGATGATAGCGATTGAACCAGGTCGGTCAAGTACATCAACAGATATTTCATATCTCTTAACAAAATTGCCCGGAGTAATGTTTGAGAAAGAATCTCTGTAAACATGTGCATCGTTGAAATAACTGTGTACGGCATTGTTGTTGTCTGATGTAAGAGATTTTTTAAGCTCGCCGATAACATCTTCAAGTGAAGAAAGGGCATCTAAAATCTCATCTCTGTTTTCAAAGCAGATGCTTTCCCACATATCTGCACTTGATGATGCGATACGTGTTATGTCTTTAAATCCGCCTGCCGCAAGGGTATGCATATATGCCTTATCGCTATCGAGTTTCTTTACGTTGTTGCAAAGAGCAGATGCAATGATATGAGGCACATGGCTGATAGATGCAACTATATGGTCGTGCTCATAAGGTGAAACAATAACAGGTATTGCGCCTATCTTTGAAATCATTTCCTTGAAGAAAATCACTGTTTCTTCAGACACGTTTTCTGCAGGGGAGAGGATGTAGTATGCATTTTCAAAAAGATGCTCTTTTGAAAATGTATATCTTGATTTTTCGGAGCCTGTCATAGGGTGGCCGCCGATATAAAGAAACTTGTCTTCAAGGGGTTTAATTCTGTCATAAAGACGTCCTTTTGTACTGCCTACGTCTGTGATGATACAGTTTTTATCTACAAATGGCGCAAGCTTTTCGGCATATGCGGCGATATGTTTGACAGGTGTGCATATGAAAATGATATCACATCCGCAGAAGGTTTCGTCTATTTCTGTTGAGTAGAGGTCAATAACGCCTTTGTCATATGCTGCTTTAAGTACATCCTCGTTTCTGTTGAAAGCGGCAATTTCCTTAACGCCTATTCTGTTTTTAAGTGCTTTGGCAAGGGATCCGCCTATAAGGCCAAGACCGATAATGCCTATTTTATCTGTTTTCATATCTATCAAAATTTCCTTCCGACAAGATTGATAAATGGTTTGAGTTCATTTGTAAGCTGAATGAATTCGTCAGGGTTAAGTGACTGTGGGCCGTCTGAAAGGGCACAGGCAGGGTTTGGATGAACTTCTATCATAAGACCGTCTGAACCTGCCGCAATGGCTGCCTTGCTTAATGGAGCAACATATTTTCTTACGCCTGATGCGTGGCTTGGGTCAACTATGATAGGAAGGTGTGATTTTTCCTTGATAACAGGTACAGCGCTTATATCAAGAGTGTTTCGTGTGCTTGTTTCGTATGTTCTGATGCCTCTTTCGCAGAGAATAACGTTTTCGTTGCCGCCGCTCATGATGTATTCTGCGGCATTAAGCCATTCGTCTATGGTTGCAGAGATACCTCTTTTAAGCATAACAGGTATGTTTGTGCGTCCTGCAGCCTTAAGAAGTTCAAAGTTCTGCATATTTCTTGCACCAATCTGAATGATGTCAACGTAGTTTACTGCAGCTTCAAGGGCATTTACGCTTGTAACCTCGCTGATGATTTTAAGACCTGTTCTTTCTCTTGCTTCTGCCATATATTCAAGACCTTTTTCTTCAAGACCCTGGAAAGCATAAGGAGAAGTACGAGGCTTGTATGCACCGCCGCGGAGTATCTGTGCGCCTGCGTTTTTGGCTGCTTCTGCAGATTCAAGAAGCTGCTCAAGGCTTTCAACGGCACAAGGACCTGCCATAATAACAAAGTTGTCTCCGCCTATTTTAACGCCGTCGCCAAGGTCAATGATTGTTGGGTCTGCTTTGAATTTTTTGTTTGCAAGTTTGTAGCTTTCGCTTACCTGAACAACTTTTTCAACACCTGGAAAACTTTCCGGGCTGTTTTTTTCGAGATAAAGCTTTTTGTTACCAACTACACCGATAATTGTAACGTGTTCACCGTTTGATACATGTGGAAAAAGCCCGCATAAGATAATACTGTTTTCTACATTTTTTATTTCAGCCGCCGTAGCATTTGGCTTCATTACGATAATCATATTAGCACCTCTCTTGCACTTTAAAGTGTTAAATTGCTCTATGCAGTGATTTTAGCACTCATTATTTCTTGTGTCAACATATTGTATACCTATAAATTTACCCTATTTGGAATAAAAAGTATATGCCTCGAATAAAATTTATTAAATATATTTTACTGATGAGGAGGATGCTTATGGACACTAGAATGCAGATAGCGCAGTTTTGCAGCGGAAAGATAAGACAGGCACTTGAAAATGCCGGCAATGAGGTTTTTGCGGATGCAGAAGAGATAAGGATACGTGCAGGAAAGGGTATGAAAATAAAGAAGCGCAATAAGGAAATATACCTGGATGAAAACGGAAAAATAATAGACCGGGAAAGTGCTTTTATACCTGAAATAGAAGAACTTCAGCAGACGGCACTTTTTTTGAGCGGATATTCGCCTTTTGCATATAAAGAGTTTATATCTTCGGGGTTTATAACTATCTGCGGCGGACATCGTGTGGGCATTTCAGGACATGCCGTTATAAAGGACGGAAGGGTTGACATGGTAAGAGATGTAAGCAGCTTTAACATAAGAATTGCACACAGTGTGAAAGATTGCGGCAAAAGTCTTATGAAATACATAGACGGAAACAAAATAAAAAACACAGTAATAGTTTCGCCGCCGGGATGTGGTAAAACAACGGTGCTGAGAGATATTGCAAGAATTATTTCGGACGGTGGAAAAAACGTGTCGGTTGTTGATGAAAGAGGCGAGATTGCGGCAGTTTATAAAGGCTGTGCGCAAAATGATGTGGGTTGTAATACAGATGTGCTTGATGGATTTTCAAAGGCAGAAGGAATGATAATTGCACTAAGAAGCCTTGGCCCTGATGTTATAGTTTGCGACGAGGCGGGAAGCGAAAGTGATATAGAGGCTTTAAAAACCATATCTCTTTGTGGTGTTTCAATGATATGCACTGTTCACGGAAATTGCATTGAAGATGTACGCAAAAGACTGAAAGAAGCAGCAGATGAGTTTGAAGTGTTTGTTTTGCTTAAAAAAGACAAGGGCGTAAGAAAGGCAGTGATTTACGACAGAAAAAATATGATTGGAGATGAAGTACTTTGATTGAGATTAAACTTATAGGGGTTATTCTTATTACTTTGTCCTGCGGATGTACGGGTTATGTGCTTTCTCAAAGGCAAAACTACAGGTTTTCTGATGTGGAAGAGCTGAAAAAAGGCATTTCCTTTTATAAAGGATGCGTCAACGCAATGGATTTTGATGTGGCACAGGTATTCAGCGAAACATCAAAAAGGCTTAAAGGTGCAGTGAGGGAGATATTTGTTTTTTCGGCTGAAAAAACGGCACAGAAAACAACGGGAGATATAAATATGATATGGAAAGACTCGGTTGACAGAGTGAAGGAGATAACTTTCTTTGATAAAAACGATATGGAAACAGTATATTCATTTGGTGCGGTACCTGGTTTTATGGACAGGCAGCAGCAAAGTGAAGCAGCGGATATGGTTATAAAAGAACTTGAAACAATCGAAAAAGATATTGAGCAGAAAAAAGCAAAAGAAGAAAATATGTTTCGTTCATGCGGAGTATTGTGCGGACTTTTGATAAGCATTCTGCTTTTTTAGGAGGAGTTTATGGACGTTAACATAGTTTTTCAGATAGCGGCAGTTGGCATACTGGTTTCGGTGCTTAATCAGGTGCTTATACGTGCCGGAAGAGAAGAACAGGCTATGATGACAACTCTTGCGGGACTTGTGGTGGTTTTGTACTGGGTAATACAATATATCAGCCGTCTTTTTGAAACAGTGCAGACAATATTTAACCTTTAGGAGAACAAATATGGATATTATAGCTATTGCATCAATAGCCCTTACAGGAACTTTTCTTAGTCTTTCGCTTAAAAAAGAAGTTCCTGTTTTTGCCGCATGCATAAGTCTTATTTCGGGTGTGGTTATATTTTTTTATGTGTCTGACGGCATAGCGATGGTAGCAGAAAGCCTGAACCGTATGACAGAAGAAAGCGGTATAAACAAAAACTATATGGCTATGGTAATGCGTATTGCGGCTATAAGTTATATCTGCGGATTTGTGGCTGATATATGTGCAGATGCAGGCGAAAAGGCTGCGGCAGACAAGGTAGAACTGGCGGGCAGGGTTGCCATAGCGGTGATATCGGCACCGGTTATGCTGTCTTTGATGGAGGCTGTGACTAAATACTTATGAAAAAAATAGTGTTTAAATTTATTATTATTTTTTTGATGGCAGTTCTTATTCCGCAGAAGGTTTATGCATACTACAATGTCTACTCGGCAGAAAAGGTATTTGAAAGCCTTGGTACAGAAAAGACGGAAATAATTGAAAGTGCAAAGGAAATAGCAGAAAACGGAGTGTCATTTTCATCTGTGGCAGAAGAGATATCAGATGTTTTTGCTGGCGAAATAAAAGAGCAGACAGGCATACTCAAAAGCCTTGCCGCAATATCAATACTGTGCGGTTTTATGGGAAGCATAGGCGAGGCTTTCGGCAGAAAAGAAATATCGGATATGGGATTTTTTGTGTGCCTCATTGCACTTATATCTATGGTACTTTCGTCGGTAAAGCTTCAATGCGGATATGTTTATGACACCGTTGAAAAAATATCAACAGACATAAAGGTTGCTATGCCGGCGGTTATATCGGCGGCGGTGTTTTCGGGCAAGGTTTCGTCGCCAGTTATGATGCCCGTTATGGTTGGGTTTACGTCTTTTACGGTGAATTTTACAAAGTATATTGCCATACCTTTTGCAAGCGGAGCTGCAGTTTTGCAGTGTGTAAACTGTATAAGCGAAAGAGAAGTTTTAAGCAGTATGTGTGAATTGATAAATAAAATTATATCACTTGTGCTTAAAGGTGCGGCTTTTATGTTTGTTTCGGTGCTTTCTCTGCAAAGGCTTGGTACGGGAAATATGTCGTCGGCAGTTTTTAAAACGGCAAGAAGTGCCATAGGTGCAGTTCCTGTTGTGGGTGACATTATGAAAACTTCGGTGGAAAGTCTTTCGGCGATTACGTCGGTTATGAATAATTCCATTGTGGCTGCATCTGTTATTTTTATATGTATATCATGTGCAGTGCCGGTTATAAAAATTGCACTGATGTGGCTTATATACAAGCTGGCAGCATCTTTTATGGAGCCGGTGACAGACAAAAGAGTTGTTAAGGCTCTTGATGGTGCAGGCGATATTTCATCGGTGCTGTTGTCCATACTTTTTACGGTATGCCTTTCTTATGCTGCCTGTATGTTTATAATTTTACTTTCTTTTTAGGTGGATGCATTATGGAAGAGATAAACGCATATATAAAAAACATAGCAGTATTTACAGTGGCAATGAATTTTGCCCATATCATAATGCCTGATGGATTTTCAAAAAGATATGTGAATTTTGTTCTGGGTATAATTCTTGCAATAACGGCAATGGGGCCTGTAATACGTATTTTTGACAGAGAGTTTGACGCAGACAGGATAATATCTTCTGTTGAAAAAAGATTGCTTGAAGAAGACGTAAATGAATATTCCAACTATCTTTTTGAAAGCATTTTTGAAGAAAATCTGTCTGCCGATATGGAAAGAGAACTTAAAAAGGCGGGGATCATATTTGAAAGTATATCTGCTGATGTGAAGGAAGACGAATATGGCAGTTATGTACTTGAAAGTGTGAAAATAATATCTGATGAAGATGATTTTGCAAAGGCTGCAGATATCATTACTGAAAGATATTCACCTGAAAAAGTGATTGCAGATTAAATTTTGGAGGCACTGATGAAGGAAGCGTTTGATATAAAAAATATTTTAAGATACAGAAAAAATGATGTTAAAAAAGTTCTGGCGGTTATGTTTTCGGTTGGAGTTGCCATAATGCTGATGGGAAAAGTAAGTATTCCGGAAAAAACTGAAGTGCCTGCAGTTGAGCAAAGTACTGCGCAGTTTTATGACATCACTGAAAAGCGTCTTCAGGAGATACTGCAGAAGGTAAATGGAGCCGGCAAAGTTGAGGTGATGATAACATACAGTCAAAGCAGCGAAATAGTTGCCGCTCAGGAAAGACGTGTGGAAGAAGCTGACGGAAGTATGGAAGAAGAAACTACATACGTACTGAAGGAAGACGGAAACGGTACACAGGAGATAGTGCTTACTGAATATATGCCTGTGCCTATGGGTGTGCTGATTGTTGCCCAGGGCGGAGATAATGCTTATGTGAAGCAGGCGCTTTCGGGTGCAGCGATGGCACTTCTTGGTGTGCCTGCCCATAAAATAGAAGTGTTAAAAATGGAGGGATGATATATGTTTGCGGTTAAAAGAAATC
>JAFYQL010000069.1 GCA_017547125.1 Bacillota bacterium | reverse complement strand
TAATATTGATATAGTTTAATATTGTGTTTAGAGATGTGTTTTTTTATATTTGAAAGGATAAATAAATGGAAAAATTAAAATTTGACGAAATGCAGCTTTCTTCTTGGATTTTGCGTGCAGTTACAGATATGGGCTTTGAAGAAGCAACACCTATCCAGAGCCAGGCAATACCTCTTATCAAAAACGGTCACGACATTATCGGTCAGAGCCAGACAGGTACAGGTAAAACAGCGTCTTTCGGTATTCCTTGCCTTGAAATGATTGACCCTGATGACAGACGCCTTCAGGCAGTTATTCTCTGCCCTACAAGAGAACTTGCTATTCAGGTAAGCGAAGAATTCAGAAAGCTTCTTAAATACAAAGACAATATCCGTGTTCTTCCTGTTTATGGCGGTCAACCTATCGACAGACAGATTCTTGCTCTCAAAAAAGGTGCACAGGTTATCATCGGTACACCGGGCCGTATTATGGACCACATGAGAAGAAGAACACTCAAAATGGAAACAGTAAAATATGCTGTTCTTGACGAAGCAGACGAAATGCTTGATATGGGCTTCAGAGATGATATCGAGCTTATTCTCAGCAAAACACCCGAAGAAAGACAGACAGTTATGTTTTCTGCAACAATGAATCAGGAAGTTCTTGAGCTTACAGAAAAATATCTTAAAAACCCTGAATACATCAAAATTTCAAGAAAAGAACTTACAGTACCACAAATTGAACAGATTTATTTTGATGTTAAGGAAAAAGATAAGCTTGAAGCACTCTGCCGTCTTATTGACGTATATGATCCAAAGCTTTCAATTGTTTTCTGCAACACTAAGAAAAGAGTTGATGAAGTTGTTGAACAGCTTCTTGGCAGAGGTTACTTTGCAGATGGTCTTCACGGCGACTTAAAACAGGCTCAGCGTGACAGAGTAATGCAGAAATTCAGAAGCGGCGCAATCGAAATTCTTGTTGCAACAGACGTTGCCGCAAGAGGTATTGACGTTGACGATGTTGATATTGTATTCAACTTTGATATCCCACAGGACGAAGAATACTATGTTCACCGTATCGGCCGTACAGGACGTGCAGGCAGAAGCGGCAAAGCTTTCTCATTCTGTGTAGGCAAGGAAATTTACAAGCTTCGTGATATTATGCAGTATGCAAAAACAAAAATCACACAGCAGAAACTTCCTACTGTTACAGATATCGAAAGAACAAAGAAAGATATCTTCCTTGAAAAAATCAAAGCAAACATTGCTGAAGGCAATCTTGAAAAATTTGCAGAATATGTTGAAAGCATCTGCGATGAAGAAATTGCACCTATCGATGTTGCTGCAGCACTTTTAAGAATGCAGCTTGGCAGTACAATTTCTGACTACAGCAAGAGCGAAGATGACCTTAATGCTCACAACCCACACAACGCCAGCGAAAAATATGCAAAAGACATGGTTCGTCTTTTCATCAACGCAGGTAAGAAAAATAAAATCAGAGCAAAAGACATTGTTGGTGCATTTGCAGGCGAAACAAAAGTACCTGGCGAAGTTATCGGTGAAATCGACCTTTATGATGATTTCGTTTATGTTGATGTTCCTTACGAATATGCAAAGGACATCATCGACGGTATGAAGAACAAAAAAATCAAGGGTAAGAGAATTATCGTTGAAAAGGCAAAAAAACCTAAAGCACCAGTTAAAAAGAAAAGAAGATAATAATAAAGACCTCGTTTTTACGAGGTCTTTTCTTATATCATATTAAGTGTTAAATATACAAACGGAATAAGAAGAACAACAAATATTACGTTCCACTTTGTAAATACAATCATAAATTTCTTTAAATTAGCATTTACTGTGCAAGAATAAAACTTGTACGAAATAAGGCTTGCCATAGACGCAATAAGTGTGCCAAGTCCGCCAAGGTTAACTGCCGCCGCAAGAAGCATATATTTATCAGTAAAGCCTGAAATAAGTATAGCCGCAGGCACATTACTTATAACCTGACTAAGCACAAACCCTGCTACAAATTCGTTTCCTGCAATTATACCTTCAAGGAAGCTTCTTACATAGTCCATACTCTTTATGTTGTGTATAAACACAAAGAAGAAAATGAATGTAAGCAGAAGTGAATAATCAGTCTTTCTGAAAAGTCTTCTGTTTTTAATAAGTATTGCAACGCAGACAATAGCAAATGAAACTGCATAGTGGAAAACGTGCATTACAGAAAGTATTGAAACTACAAAAAGCACTGCATAAAGTGTTACATTGCGTTTTCTCATTCTTGCAAAAGGCTCGTGGTCATATTCCTGCATTTTTTCATTCTTTTCTGTGAAGGCAGATGCAAGAATAAAAATAAGTGAGCCAACCCACATTACAGACATATCTTTTATAAACTCAAATGTGCTTACCCCTGCAAGTGAGTAGAGATACAGATTCTGCGGATTTCCTATAGGTGTGAGCATACTGCCAAGGTTTGCCGCTATGGTCTGCATAACAATAACCTTTATAAGGCTTTTCTGTCTGCCTGTCATATGTATTGTCTTTATGGCAAAAGGAACAAATGCAATAAGCGCCACGTCATTTGTAACTATCATTGATGAGAAGAAACAAAGAAGCACCAGTGCAAGATATATACTTCTCCACCCTTTTGCCTTTGCAAGAAGAAAAGATGCCGCTTTTGTAAGCACACCTTCTTCATCAAGGCCTGATGTAATTGTCATAAGACAGAAAAGTATGCTTAAAACTCTGAAGTCAATGCTGAGAAGTGTTTCCTTGCTTGGAAAAATTATGAATGATGTAATTACCGCAAGAACTGCAGCTGCAGAAAGAACAGGTTCTTTTTTGATAAAACGTATCATTTTTCTTCCTCTCTCTGTCTTACAGTTTCGTACATAAGCACTGCCGCCGCAACTGATGCATTAAGGCTTTCCGCTCTGCCCGGCATTGGTATTTTTATGTATTCATCAGCAAGAGATGCTGTTTCTTCCTTAAGTCCTTTTGCTTCGTTGCCGATAAGATATGCAGTTTTTGTTTTAAGGTTAAACTTGTATGGTGTTTTTGTACCCTTAAGATGTGCCGCATAAACCTTAACACCGTTACTTTTAAGCATCATAACAGTTTCCTTAATGTCCACATCTGTAATTATAGGCACATGGAAAACAGAACCCATAGTCGAACGAAGAACCTTGCCGTTATACACATCCACACTTCCCTTTGAAAGTATAACTGCATCTGCACCGCAGGCGTCTGCAGTACGGATAATTGTGCCAAGGTTGCCAGGGTCGTTAAGTTCTTCTGCCGCCACATAAAACCCACCGTCAGCCTTTTTAACTATTTCTTCAAGGCTATAGTTTTTCTTATGGCAGATAGCCATAATACCCTGCGGAGTTTCTGTATCACTCATTTCACCAAATTCCTTGTCTGTGAACACATAAACTTCGGCTCTTTTTTCGTATATATCAAGGTTATTTTCCTGTGCAAAGCTTTCGCTTGCAACATACATCTTAATTTTGAAGTCATCAGTAATTTCTTCAACAAAACGTAAGCCTTCGCACACAAAAAGACCTTCTTTATCTCTTTCTTTTTTAGTTTTCAAAGCCTTTATGCTTTTAAACATTTTGGCTGTACCTTTTTTAAAAGACATTTATTCCACCTCTTTCCATCAAACATAGTATGCCACAAGGCGCAAAAAGTGTAAATATTTTTTATTTATTGTGCTTGCGATATTTTTTGCTATAATTATATTAATTACGATAAATACTTTAGAGGTGATTAAAAATGTCAGGTTCTGTTTACGGAAAAAACTTCACAATTTCAACCTGGGGTGAAAGCCACGGAAAAGCATTGGGCGTTGTTATCGACGGTTGTCCTGCAGGTATTGAACTTTGCGAAGAAGATATACAAAAAGATTTAGACCTCAGAAAACCTGGTTCAAATAAATTTGGTACAAAACGCAAAGAAAGCGACACTGTTCACATTCTTTCAGGCGTATTTGAAGGAAAAACAACAGGCACACCAATTTCTCTTGTTGTTTATAACGAAGACCACCACTCTGCCGACTATGGAAACATCGCCTATACATATCGTCCGGGTCACGCAGATTACACATTTGATGCAAAATACGGTTTCAGAGACTATCGCGGCGGCGGAAGAAGTTCGGGCCGAGAAACATTATGCCGTGTTGCTGCAGGCGCTGTTGCCAAAAAAATACTTTCTGAACTTGGCATAAGCTTTATAACATACTCAAAAGAAATTGCAGGCTTTTCAACTGACAAAATCCCTTCATCAAAAGAAGAAATATTTGCCGACCCGCTTTATATGGCCGATGCTGAAGTTTCTTCCCTCGCACAGAAAAGACTTACTGAATGCATTGAAAACTGCGACTCTGCAGGCGGTATTGTTGAATGCCGAATCAAAGGCGTTATGGCCGGCATAGGCGAAACAGTTTTTGATAAGCTTGATTCATCTCTTGCAAAAGCAATCTTTTCAATAGGTGCAGTTAAAGGCTTTGAAATCGGCTCAGGCTTTGAGGTTGCTCTTTCAAAAGGCAGCGAAAACAACGACAATTTCTTTGCTGACGAAAACGGTATAGTTTCAAAGAAAACAAATAATGCAGGCGGTATTCTTGGCGGTATGAGCGACGGGGATGAAATTGTTTTCCGTGCTGCATTCAAACCTACTCCATCAATATTCAAATCACAGGAAACTGTTACAAAAGACGGAACAAACACAACCCTTGAAATTCACGGACGCCACGACCCAATCATCGTTCCTCGTGCCGTTATAGTTGTTGAAGCTATGGCTGCCATCACACTTGTGGATCTTATTTTCAGCAATATGTTTGCCCGTATGGACAAAATCAAAGATTTTTATTTAGGATAAGCATATCATCACTCCCTTACAACATAGTTTGTTTAAGGGAGTGATTTGTTATGATTAAAAAGTTAATGGGTTTCAAAAAAGGACAGGTCATATTATTTCTGATCTGTCTTTTTGCTATTTTGGGTGCTGTATGCGGAAGTGTCTGCAACCTTCTTTCGCCTTCAAATCCTTTTTCCAGACTGATCAGTGCATTTGTTTCAGAAGAAAAAAGCGTATATGTTTTTCTTTGCGTCTGCATCATTCCGTACCTTATACTTTTTTCTTCCTGTTTCAGCTTTGGCATTGCTCTTTCCTGCGTACTGCTATTTTTTCAGTCCTTTCTTTCTTCGGGTGCAGTATGCAGTATAATCTTCACCCAGAACAGTGCTTTGCTTATACTTAAAACTGCACTGCTTCAAAGCCTGCTCATACTCTGTTCAATGGTCTCTTCTGCCTTTTCCATAGGCAGAGTTATTCAAAAATTTACGCACGAAAAAAGAAGAATAAACCCTAAAAACGAAAAAATAAAGACAGATGCCGAAAATATAATTATATTTTCATCTGCAACCGCCATTCTTGTGTTATACTGTATATTAAAGCATAAGTTAAAACTGTGAGGTCAGTATGGAAAACTATATCGAAGATTTCAGAAAATATCTTACAATTAAAAAAGACTACTCAAAAAACACTGTTGAGTCATATATTTCAGACATCAATGCCTTCACTTCCTATGCCGAAGAAAAAGAGCTTGATGTCATTCGTGTTGGCAAAACTCAGGTTAACAGATATCTTTCTTTCCTTTCTGCCAGCGGCAAAAGCAGTTCAACGCAGGCAAGAGCCCTTGCGTCCATCAGACTTTTTTATCATTTTCTTATGCTTGAAGGCAAAGTAAAACTTAACCCTTGCGAAGAAATAAAGCCTATGCAGAGCGACAAGAAAATGCCTTCCGTACTTAAGGCAGAAGAAATTGAAAATCTTCTTTCTTCTCCTGATACTTCAACTGCAAAAGGCAGACGCGATAAAGCTATGCTTGAGCTTCTTTATGCAACAGGCATGAGGGCAAGTGAAATTGTACTTATCAAGTTTTCTGACATAAATCTTGATATGAACTACTGTATCTGCTCCGGCGGAAACAAAGCAAGGCTTATTCCATTCGGCAAGCAGGCATCAGAAGCCCTTTCCTCATACATGAAAGGCAAAAACTTCTCTTCTGACGATTATCTTTTCGGCAAATCAAACGGTCAGCCTTTAAGCCGTCAGGGTTTCTGGAAAATAATTAAAGAACACGCAAAAAACTCAGGCCTCAGTACAGAAATCAGCCCTTCTATGCTTCGCAGCAGCTTTGCGGCGCATATGATATATAACGGAGCTGACCTTGAAAGTGTTCAGGAGCTTATGGGCTTTTCAGACATAAGCGCACTTAATGCCTATAGCAAGCTTAATAAAAAACGACTTATGGATGTTTATCTTTCATCTCATCCACGAGCATAAAATATATTCGGAGTGATAGTTTTGAAAAAAATACTTTATATACTTCTGGGTGCGCTTTTTCTTGCCGGATGCAGCAGCGAACCCGTATCAGACACAGATTTTCTTCTTAATACAGTTTCAAGCATAACTATATACGAAGAAAACAGCAGTAAAAAGCCGGCTGAAATAATAGACGAGTGCTTTTCACTTTGCCGTGACTATGAAAATATGCTTTCAAAAACAGTGAAAACAAGTGAAATTTCAGCCATAAACAGTGCAGACGGAAACTCTGTAGATGTAAGCGCTGACACTGCCGAACTTTTAAACCTTGCAGTAATGTACAGCGAAATTTCAGCCGGAAAGTTTGACATAACCATTTCCCCTGCTGCAGAATTATGGAACTTTACTGCAGAAGAACCAAAAGTTCCTGCTGATGAAGAAATTAAAAAAGCAGCTGAAAAAATCAACTATAAAAACATTGAAATAAACGAAACTTCCGTAACACTTAAAGGCGACGGCACAACCATCGACCTTGGAGGCATTGCCAAAGGATACATCGCCGACAAAGCAAAGGATTTTATCGTTGAAAACAAAGTTGAAAAAGCCATAATAAACCTCGGCGGAAACATATATGCTATATGTCCCGAAGATGATGAAAAAGGTTTTACAATAGGTATTCAGAAACCATTTGCACCCAGCGGAACACTTTACGGTACTGTAAAGCTTAAAAACGGAAGTGTTGTTACATCAGGTGTATACGAAAGAGGCTTTGAAGAAAACGGAGTAAGATATCATCACATTCTCGATACCAAAACCGCACGTCCTATCGAAAACAATCTCTAGTCCGTAACAATCATTGCCCCATCCTCTGCTCATGCCGATGCCTTAAGCACAACATGCTTTGCACTCGGCTTTGAAGAAGGACTTAAGCTTATAAACGAAACTGACGGCATAGAAGCAATTTTTATCACAGATGATATGCAGTATCATC
>JAFYQL010000068.1 GCA_017547125.1 Bacillota bacterium | reverse complement strand
ACAGACACTTTTATTATCTTACGGGCGTAGACCGTGAAAGAATAATTGCCGTGCTTACAAAAACAGACGGCAAGGAAAATGCTGTGCTTTACATTGAGCCTTTTGATGAAACAAAGGCAAAATGGGTTGGTCCTGTATTGCTTGAAAATGAAGCAAAAGAAATAAGCGGAATTGAGGATATAAAATATATCAGCGATTTTGAAGACGATATGAAGGCTCTTTCGGCTGATATAAAGAAAATATACATCGACTGCGAAAGAAAAGATTTAAGCGAAGACAAGATGCCTGAAGGCATAAGAAAATACTTTTCTTCGCAGGAATTTGGAGATCTTTTTGAAATCATTTCATCTTTCAGAACAATAAAAGAAGATTGGGAAATGGAAAGAATTGAAAAGGCCATTGATATTACAGTTGATGCTATAAAAGAAATGATGAAAAACATCCGTCCCGGAATGGCTGAATATGAAGCAGAAGCATATTATGACTTTGTCCTCACAAAAAACGGTGTGACAGACAAGGCATTCAAGACTATTGCCGCATCAGGTAAAAACGGTTGTATACTTCATTATCAGAAGAATAACTGTATTATGAACGACGGCGACCTTATACTTGTTGACGCAGGTGCACAGTACAAATGGTATAACGGCGATATAACAAGAACATTTCCTATAAACGGCAAGTTTACTGACAAGCAGAAAGAAATATATAATATTGTTCTTGGCGGTCAGAAAATGGTTATTGATATGGTTAAGGAAGGGGTGGAATATCCAAGCCTTAACGAAGCACTTAAGGATTACTATTTTGATGAGCTTTCAAAAATAGGCCTTATCAGCACAAAAGAAGACGTTTCAAAGTACTATAATCACGACGTAAGCCATTTCCTTGGTGCTGAAACTCACGATGTGGGCGACAGAAAACAGGTTCTTAAGGAAGGTATGGTTATAACTGTTGAACCTGGTCTTTATATCGAAGAATTAGGCATCGGCATCAGAATAGAAGACGATGTACTTGTAACAAAAGACGGCTGCCGAGTGCTTACAGCTGCTATGCCAAAAACTGTTGAAGACATAGAAAGATTTATGGCGGAGAAATAATATGAGTGATTTTCAGGAAAAAGACCTTTATGATCCTGTGTGCCGTATGCTTGAAGAAGCAGGGTATGAGGTGAAGGCTGAAGTTAAAAACTGTGATATAGCGGCCGTTATGGACGGAGAAATTACAGTTGTTGAACTTAAAAAAGCATTTAATATAAAGCTTGTGTATCAGTTATTGGAAAGACAAAGCTTTTCAAAATACGTTTATGCTGCTATTCCACGCCCGAAAGACGGAAACAACACATCTTCTTTCAAAAGCATGATAAAACTGCTTAAAAAAATTGACTGTGGCCTTATTACCGTTGCTATGGACAGTCCTGTAAAAACAGTTGATGTAATTCTTGACCCAAGCGGTGAAAAGAAAATCACATCACACAGAAAAAAGAAGCAGGTAGGAAATGAATTTTCTGCAAGAAGCGGAAATCTTAATGTCGGCGGTGTAAACAAAACAGAAATTATAACTGCTTATCGTGAAAGATCCATAGAAATGCTTTGCCTTGCTGAAAAGCACGAAAGAATTTCAGGGGCATTCCTTAAAGAATTGGGATATGGTCAGAAAGAATATTCTATTTTCTATAAAAACTATTACGGCTGGTTTGAAAAGGCTGAAAAGGGCATTTATATGCTTTCTGAAAAAGGAAAAGAGGCCCTTGAAAAAGAAGAGTATCAGAATCTTATTGAATATTTCAGAAGTGATAAAAGAATACTGAAATTATAAACAAGTAATTTCATTGTTAATTTATTATTAAATATCGTTATTTAAAGCTATATACTTTAAATCAAAAAGCAGGTCTGTGGAGGCTTGCTTTTTTTGTTTGTTTTATATCTTTTCACAAAAATTGTTGCAATATCAGTAAATTATGCGAAATAACAAAAGTATTGGTCATTCATCAAAAAACCTTTGACCTCTGGTCTGACCAGGTGTATAATTGACATGTAATTAACAATGCAATATATTTTTTACTTGAAATGATTTGTAATTGCGTAATATAAATTTGAATGGAGTGTATCAGAATGAAATTAGTTATGCAGTTTGGCATAATTATGGGTGTTTCATTTATAGGGGAAATCATCAGGGTGCTTCTTCCTTTTAAGTGTCCTGCAAGTATATATGGCCTTATAGTTATGTTTATTTTGCTTAAAACAAAAATTATCAAGCTTGAAAATGTAAAGGAAGCAAGTCATTTCCTTGTTGAAATCATGCCTATTATGTTTGTTCCTATCTGTGTTGAACTTATGGTAACAGGCAAGGCTCTTGCAAACGTATTTGTTCCTGTAGTTGCTATTTCAGTTATCACAACTTTCGTTGTTATGGCAGTAACAGGACGTGTATCACAGTTTATTATCAGAAAAGATAATAAAAAGAAAGAAGGTGCTGCAGAATGATAGACTTTTTAATCGGCTCAGCATACTTCTCAATTTTTCTCAGCATTGCGGCATTTAAACTTGGCCAGATAGTTAAAGGCAAGCTTAAATGGGCTATCTTCAATCCGCTTCTTGTGGCTACTTTCTTAGTAATCGGCTTCCTTCTTTTAACAGGAATTCCTTACGAAAGCTATGCTCTTCACGCTGACAAATTAAGATACCTTCTTACACCTGCCACAGTATGTCTTGCTGTTCCGCTTTACGAACAGTTTGAACTTCTTATGCAGAACAAGAAAGCTATTTTCATCGGCATATTAAGCGGCGTACTTGCAAACCTTATTGGTGTGCTAGTACTTGCTCTTTTATTCAAACTTGACCACGAAACATACGTAACACTTATTCCAAAGTCAATTACAACTGCTATGGGTATCGGTGTTTCAGAAGAATTTGGCGGTATTCCAACAATCACAGCCATCGCAATTCTTATTACTGGTGTTCTTGGCAATATCATTGCTGAATTTGTATGTAAGGTTTGCAAAATTGAAGAACCTATTGCAAAAGGTCTTGCCTGCGGTACATCAGCACACGCTATCGGTACATCAAAAGCACTTGAAATGGGTAAGCTTGAAGGTGCTGTATCAGGCCTTGCAATTGCAGTTACAGGTGTACTTACTGTAGTTATTGCATCATTCTTTGTAAATATTATTTAATAATCTTAGCCTCGCAAAATGCGGGGCTTTTGT
>JAFYQL010000008.1 GCA_017547125.1 Bacillota bacterium | reverse complement strand
CAAGAAAGAGCACTCCCTTTGCTTCACAGATGGCTGCAGAAACAGCTGCTAAGGCTGCTGAAGACTACGGTCTTAAAACAGTAGAAGTATTCGTAAAAGGTCCTGGTTCAGGCCGTGAAGCAGCTATCCGTGCACTTCAGGCTGCAGGTTTAACAGTAACAATGATCAAAGACGTTACACCTGTACCACACAACGGATGTAGACCACCAAAACGCAGAAGAGTATAATTAGGAGGGCGAGTATATATGGCAAGAGATATGGTACCAGTTCTTAAGAGATGTAGATCACTCGACCTTGATCCTATCTACTTAGGAATTGCAAAAAAATCAAACAAGCAGTCAGCTAACACAAGAAAGAAAATGAGCGAATACGGTCTTCAGATGAGAGAAAAGCAGAAAGCTAAATTCATCTACGGCGTACTCGAAAAACAGTTCAGAGGCTACTATGCTAAAGCTGAAAAGATGGCTAAAAAAGAAGGTATTCCTGGTGAAAACTTACTTATGCTTCTTGAACTTCGTCTTGACAACGTAATGTTCAGACTTGGTTACGGTAGAACAAGAAAAGAATCAAGACAGATCGTTCGTCACAAACACGTATTAGTTAACGGTAAAGCAGTTGACATCCCATCATACCAGGTTAAAGTTGGCGACGTTATCGAAATCAAAGAAAAATACGCTACAATGCAGAGATACAAAGACATTCTTGAAGTAACAGATTCAAGAATCGTTCCAGAATGGTTAACAGCAGACCACGAAGGTTTAAAAGGTACTGTAGTAGCTAGACCAAAGAGAGAACAGATCGACGTTCCTGTTGAAGAAACATACATTGTCGAACTTTACTCAAAATAATTAATTTGTTATTTAAAGCAGTGGGACTACTATGTCTCACTGCTTATGGAACATATAAACACAGGCATAACCATGCCGCCAACTACAAAGGGAGGTTTGAATAATAGTGTTCGAGTTTGAGAAACCTCGTATTGAAATAGCAGAAATGGCACAGGACGGTACATACGGCCGTTTTGTTGTTGAGCCTCTTGAAAGAGGCTACGGCACTACACTTGGTAATTCATTAAGAAGAATTCTTCTTTCATCACTTCCAGGTGCAG
Source organism: Bacillota bacterium (assembly GCA_017547125.1). Classification (GTDB taxonomy): domain Bacteria; phylum Bacillota; class Clostridia; order Lachnospirales; family Anaerotignaceae; genus HGM11808. The sequence goes on along the minus strand of JAFYQL010000008.1, from coordinate 3,062 downwards.
CTGTAAGCAATGTAAAAATTGATGGCGTTCTTCACGAATTCAGCGTTATCCCAGGTGTTAAGGAAGATGTAACAGAAATCATTCTTAACCTTAAGGGTCTTGCAATCAAGAATACAAGCGATGGATTTGAGCCAAAGGTTGTTTATATTGACGTTGAAGGTGATGGTGAAGTTAAAGGTTCAGATATCAAAGCTGACAGCGATATCGAAATTATGAACCCAGATCACCATATCGCTACATTAAGTGGCGGACCAAACAGCAAACTTTACATGGAAATTACAATTACAAGAGGCCGCGGTTACGTTGGCGCAGATAAGAACAAAAAGGATGATCAGCCAATCGGTATGCTTCCAGTTGATTCTATCTACACTCCAGTAAGAAGAGTAAACTTCCTTGTAGAAAACACAAGAGTTGGTAACATTACTGACTACGACAAGCTTACACTTGAAGTATGGACTAATGGTACAATTACTCCAGATGACGCAGTAAGCTATGGCGCAAAAATTTTAAATGAACATCTTAATCTCTTTGTTGACCTTTCAGAAAACGCAAAGAACGCTGAAATTATGGTTGACAAACCAGAAGGAACAAAAGAAAAAGTGCTTGAAATGAGCATTGAAGAACTCGACCTTTCTGTTCGTTCATACAACTGCCTCAAGAGAGCAGGTATCAACACAGTTGAAGACCTTGCAAGCAAAACTGAAGATGAAATGATGAAGGTAAGAAACCTTGGTCGCAAGTCTTTAGAAGAGGTATTAAACAAGATGTCAGAACTTGGTCTTAGCCTTAAGCCAAGCGAAGAATAATTAACTATTAACTTATTATTTTTGAGGAATTACAATATGGCGTAAGACCGTAAGAGCAGCCTTATTGGGGTAAATTCCGGGACACAGGAGGATTTTAAAATGCCAGGATACAGAAAACTTGGAAAGACATCAGCACAGAGAAAAGCTCTTTTAAGAAACCAGGTAACAAACCTTTTATACCACGGTAAAATCACAACAACAGATACAAGAGCTAAAGAAGTAAGAAAGATCGCTGAAAAGATGATCACACTTGCTGTTAAAGAAAGAGAAAACTTTACAGAAGTAGAAGTAACAGCTAAAGTAGCTAAAAAAGATGCTAACGGCAACAGAGTTAAAGAAGTTGTTAACGGCAAAAAAGTTACAGTATACGAAGAAGTAAAGAAAACAATCAAAAAAGACAGCGCTTCTAAGCTTGCTGCAAGAAGAGCTATGCTTGCTTACCTTTACCCTGTAACAGAAGTTCCAGCTGACGGTAAAAAAGTAAGAAAGAACACAAAAGAAGTTGACATGTGCGACAAACTTTTCGATGAAATCGCTCCAAAGTACGCTGACCGTAAGGGCGGTTACACAAGAATGATCAAGATTGGACCAAGAAAAGGCGACGCTGCTGAAATGGTTATTCTTGAACTTGTATAATTAAAAATATATAAGCGTAAGGCATATAAAATGGGGGTTAATGTAGATTAATCCCCATTTTTTTGAAATAATTACATAATAGAGGTTATTTTGGTTTAAATAATTTAATTTGTATTATATAATTATTTTAACTATGACAAAAAAGGATGCTTGTAATGAGTTCAATGATTAAAGCAGAAAACTTAAAATATGAATATATAAAAACCTTTGATAATGACGAGGTTACCCATACAGAGGTTATAAAGGCTCTTGATGATGTAAGTGTTACTATTGAAAAGGGTTCTTTTGTTGCTGTTCTGGGACATAACGGCTCAGGCAAATCAACATTTGCAAAGCTTATTAACGGCCTTACATCACCTACAGGCGGCAGCCTTTGGGTAAACGGATATGACACAAAAAACGAAGAGTTTATATGGGATATCCGTAAGAGTGCAGGTATGGTTTTTCAGAATCCTGATAACCAGATAGTTGCAACAGTTGTTGAAGAAGACGTGGCTTTTGGTCCTGAAAACCTTGGCGTAAAGCCTGAAACAATAAGGGAAAGAGTGGCAGATGTGCTTAAGACAGTGAGAATGACTGCATTCAGAAAACACTCTCCTGCAAAGCTCAGCGGTGGTCAGAAGCAGAGAATTGCCATCGCAGGTGTTCTTGCTATGCAGCCTGAATGTATCGTCCTTGACGAGCCTACAGCTATGCTCGACCCTGAAGGCAGAAAAGATGTTATCGAAACAGTGAAAAAGCTCAACAAAGAGCAGGGCATCACAATAGTTCTTATTACACACTATATGAACGAAACAGTTGATGCGGACAAGGTTATTGTTATTGATGACGGAAAGTTTGTTATGAGCGGTACGCCAAAAGAAATTTTTGTTCAGGTGGACAGACTTAAAGGATATGGCCTTGATGTACCACAGGTTACAGAAACTGCTCACGAACTCAGAAAAATGGGAATTGATATTCCGGCAGATATACTTACAACAGAGGAAATGGTGAATGCTATATGTCAATTAAAATCCAGCATTTAACACATATTTATAACGAAGGAACATCAATGAGCAAGGTTGCTCTTGATGACGTTAATATAGAAATTGAAGATGGCGAATTTATCGGTCTTATCGGTCATACAGGCAGTGGTAAGAGCACTTTGATACAGCACTTAAACGCCATTATGAAGCCTACAAGCGGTGCGATTTATCTTGATGACGAAGATATCAATGCAGATAAAACAAAGCTTAAATCGGTGCGTCAGAGGGTGGGAGTGGTATTCCAGTATCCTGAGCATCAGCTTTTTGAAATGACTGTTTTCAAAGATGTATGCTTTGGTCCTGAAAACCTCGGGCTTGAAAAAGATGAGATTGAAAAAAGAGCAAAAGAAGCACTTGCATCAGTTGGTCTTGGGGAAGAATTTTATAATAAATCTCCTTTTGAACTGAGCGGCGGCGAAAAAAGACGTGCTGCCATTGCGGGTATTCTTGCCATGAAGCCAAAGGTGCTTGTACTTGACGAGCCTACAGCGGGTCTTGACCCAAGGGGCAGAGATGAAATTCTTAACGAAGTTAAGAAAATGCACGAAGAACTTGGTATCACAGTTATTCTTGTGTCACACAGTATGGAAGATGT
>JAFYQL010000067.1 GCA_017547125.1 Bacillota bacterium | reverse complement strand
GTTGTTTTCAATGTGAAGTTTCTTTGCTCTGCTGTAAATGTCAACAAGAAGAAGGTTGTCAAGAAGGAGGTTCTTGATAAAGTTATCCTTGTCATAACGTTCCTTGTAAGCAACAAGAAGGCTCTGAATCTGAAAAGCAGTAATCTTACCGATACGGTAGCTTTCTTCGTCTTCGCCCTTAACCTGTACAATGTACTCTGGCACAGCATTGTCATAAACCTTAAAATACTGATAACCGAGAACAACCTGGCTGTCTGCAGGAGAAATTACAAAACCGTCAATACCATCAATATGCTGGCCAACCATTGCTTCTTCTGTAGTGGCAATAACCTTGCCTTCCTTCTCAATTACACTTAAATCTCTTCTTGTGATGTTTTTAAGGCCATCAATGGTGCTTTGTAAAATCTGATTTGAAATCATAAATTCACCTCATATTAAAAATACATGCTCGCAAATTGTGTTATTATCTCTTCTTTAATCACTTTCCGCGAAATTTTATACACCTATACTACAAAATAAGTGCTTTAACTTGGTTAAATTCAACAACTAAAACCTGACAACATGACCTCGTGCCCATTGTTAATTTTTTAATTATTCAATTTTACCATATCCGCACTTTGCTTTATAACATAATACCAAAAATCATATCAAAAATCTATAAAAAAATGACATTTTTTTATTTTTTTCTTTAGTTTTTTTATTTTTGAATAAAAAAATAGCATATTTTGTGTGCAAATAGTCCTCAATAACTACTTATAGCAAAATATGCCTATTATGAAAAGTATCCAATTTTTAAAAAATGTCGTCTTTTTCTATATTTTTGAACCCTGACCCCAGCACCAGCCGTGCATCTGTTATAATAATGAAACTCTTTGGGTCATTCTTTTTAACTATATCTGCCAGTGCCACTGTCTCCTTTTGTGAAAAAACGCATAAAAGCACGTTCTTTTCGCTGCCGGTATATGCCCCTTTTCCATCAAGAAACGTAACACCTCTGTGCAAGTTTTGCATAATCTCCCATGCTATTATGTCACTTTTGTCCGAAACAATCACTGCCATCTTTGAAATCACCAAGCCCGATGTCACCATGTTTCTCACTTTTGACGAAATAAACACCGTGATTATGGCATACATCCCCTTGTTAATTCCAAAAACGAACATACCCGCGGCTATAATTGCACTATTTATGGCAAGCATTATAATCGAAACCGGTATTTCTCTTTTAACCTTATGCACAAGCACACTTATAAGGTCAACACCGCCTGTGCTTCCTCTGCCCTTAAGTACAAGCCCAATGCCAATACCATCAATAATTCCGCCAAATACAGATGCAAGAAGAAAATCTCCTTTTATCTGCGGCACAAAATTAAGTGCTTCAAGCATAGCAGAAAAAAGCATCGTAGCAGCCACAGTGCCTGCCACATACCCTTTGCCCATAAACTTAAGCGCAACAAAAAGCAGCGGAATATTAAAAGCCACATTAACCACTGAAACCTTTATACCCCAAAGGTTTTCCATAAGTATACCCAGTCCCGATACACCGCCAACAACAATATTGTTCGGCTTAAAAAACATATTTATGGAAATTGCTATAAGAATAGTGCCTGCAATAATATGCAGGCACCTTTCAGCAAAGTCATAAACCGTTTCACGTTTTACCATTAAATCATCCCTTTTTAGAGAAAATAACTTTCACGGCAAAAACAGGCAGTTTCATCATTCTTTTTATTCTTGTTGGCTGGCATAAAAGTCTGTAGAACCATTCAAGGCCAAGTTTCTGGAATGCCTTCGGAGCTCTTTTCACATTGCCCGCCATAACATCAAAGCTTCCCCCTACGCCTATTGCCGCCTTTGCACCTGTAAATCTCAGGTTTTCATAAATCCATTTCTCCTGCTTTGGTGAGCCAAGACCTACAAGAAGAAGGTCCGGAGAATGTTTCTTAATTTCACGTATAATTTCTTTTTCGTCAGCTGCAGTAAAGTATCCGTTTCTTGTGCCAACTATTTTAAGACCCTTGTACTTCTTTGTCATTTTGTCGGCAGCTTTGTGGGCAACACCCGGTGCTCCGCCAAAAAAGTACACTGTTTTGCCCTGTGGTGCCATTTTTTCAAACACAGCATGGCAAAGATCATATCCTGCAACTCTTTCTTCAATTTTAACCTTGTTAAATTTTGATGCAAGCACAACACCTATACCATCAGGCACAACCATATCGGCAGCCTTAAGTATGCTCATAAGCTTTTCGTCTTCCTGTGCCGCCATAACAATTTCAGGGTTTGGTGTGCAAACTATATGACTTCCGCCGTCTTCAAAAAATTTCATCACTTTATCTGACGCTTCGTCCATTTTTATAACATCAAAAGGCACACCCATTACATAAGTAGTTTTTCTCATATCGTATCACCTTATTCATCTTCCAGAAGTTTAATAAGATATTTTTCGTTTTCTCTTGCTTTCTTTTCAAGTTCAGATGCTGCCTTTTCAAGTTTTTCAACATATTTTTCTCTGTTGTCAAGCATATCTTTCATTGTTTCAAAAGCTGCTTCCATATCATATTTTCCAATTTCGCCGCCTGAAGGCATCCCAAACTCGTTAAGATAATAATCAATCTTAGGGTCATATACAAAGCCAAGAAGCGGTATTCTCTGTGTTGCAGCAAATATAAGAGTATGAAGACGCATACTGATTACACTGCTCATAACGCCTATCATACCCATAAGCTCCTGTGGTGCACAGTGTTCTTTTATAAGATATGATGGTGCAGTCATCTTCTTTCTTACATTTTCGCTTACAGCAGTGTCGTATGGCTGCTGCATAGGAATAAACACAATTTCACAACCAAGTTC
>JAFYQL010000066.1 GCA_017547125.1 Bacillota bacterium | reverse complement strand
TTGCAACAAAGCATCCTAACATAGCAAGAGAATACTTCTACAACACAAAGCATCAGACAGTTGAAATCATCAAGCTTAACGGTTCTGTTGAGCTTGCACCTATCGTTGGGCTTTCAGATGTAATAGTAGATATTGTTGAAAGCGGTGCAACACTTAAGGAAAACGGCCTTGAAGTGCTTGAAGATGTATGTCCTCTTTCTGCCAGAGTTATTGTTAACAGAGTTAGCATGAAGATGGAACACGAAAGAATAATGGACATTATAGATAAAATCAGAAACCTCATTAAGGAGGATGCCAAATGATACAGGTAATTAAGTACAGTACAGAAAACGGCAGAGAAATGGTTGAAAAGATACTTTCACGTTCTCAGCTTGAACACGGAAATGTTCAGGAAATAGTAAATAATATTCTTGCTGACATAAAAGCAAGAGGCGATGAAGCTGTTTTTGAATATACAGAAAAATTTGATAAAGTTAAAATTGATGCATCAAACTTTGTGGTTACAGATGAAGAAATTGAGTATGCATACACTCAGGTAGACCAGAAGCTTATAGATGTTATCAAAAAAAGTGCAGACAGAATCCGTGCTTTCCACGAAAAGCAGAAAATAAACAGTTGGTGTGAGCCATCAGAAAACGGCGAAATGCTTGGTCAGTTAATCCGTCCTCTTGAAAGGGTTGGCGTATATGTACCTGGCGGAAAGGCTGCTTATCCTTCATCAGTGCTTATGAACGTTATGCCGGCACACGTTGCAGGGGTTAAAGAAATATATATGACAACACCTGCACAGAAGGACGGCACAGTTTACCCAACAACTATCGTTGCTGCAAAAGAAGCAGGCGTTGACAAAATTTTCAAGGTTGGCGGCGCACAGGCTATTGCAGCGCTTGCATTTGGCACTGAAAGCGTTCCAAAGGTTGACAAAATCTGTGGTCCTGGAAACATCTTCGTAGCACTTGCAAAAAGAACCGTTTACGGTCACGTAAATATTGATTCTGTTGCAGGTCCAAGCGAAATTCTTATAGTTGCTGACGAAACTGCAAACCCTGTATATGCAGCGGCAGACCTTCTTTCACAGGCTGAACACGATGAAATGGCATCTTCAATACTTATTACAACAAGCGAAGATCTTGCATACAAGGTTCAGGCAGAAGTTGAAAGGCAGACAAATCTTCTTGAAAGAAAAGCAATTATCGAAAAATCAATTGATAACTACGGTGCAATTATTGTTACAGAAACAATAGATGAGGCTTTTGAGCTTTCAAATGCAATTGCACCTGAACATATGGAAGTATGCACTCAGTCACCGTTTGAAATGCTTCCGAAAATAAAAAATGCAGGTGCTATTTTCCTTGGAAACTACACACCTGAACCACTTGGAGACTATATGGCAGGTCCAAACCACGTACTTCCTACAGGCGGAACTGCAAGATTTTTCTCACCGCTTTCAATTGATGACTTCATCAAGAAAAGTAGCATAATATCATTCAGCCAGAATGCTCTTGCGCAGCTCAGCGACGATATTATTACATTTGCAAATGCAGAAGGTCTTACAGCCCACGCAAATGCAGTAAGAGTAAGAAAGTAATATAAAAATGGAGGAATGCTTATGCGTACAGCCATAATAGAAAGAGATACTTTTGAAACAAAAATTAAAATTGAACTTGACGTAGACGGCAAAGGCAAAAACGAAATTTCAACAGGAATCGGCTTTTTTGACCATATGCTTACACATATTTCAAAGCACGGCTTTATGGATATGAAGGTACGTGCAAAGGGCGACATTGAAGTAGACTGCCACCACACAGTTGAAGATGTTGGCATTGCTTTCGGCAAGGCTTTACAACAGGCTTTAGGCGACAAGGCAGGCATTAAGAGATATGGATTCTTTATTCTTCCTATGGATGAATCTCTTATTCTCTGTTCACTTGACCTTTCAGGCAGACCATATCTTAACTTTGACGCAAAATTCCCTACAGAACGCTGCGGAGATATGGACATGGAAATGGTTGAAGAATTCTTCAGAGCAGTATGTACAAACTGCGGTATGAATCTTCACATCAAAATGCTTGAAGGCAGAAACAGCCACCACATTGCAGAAGGTATTTTCAAAGCATTTGGCAAGGCTCTTGATATGGCAACATCATACGATGAAAGAATTGAAGGCGTTCTTTCTACAAAAGGAATGCTGGAGGTGTAAGGCATGATTGCTATTATTGACTATGGCATGGGCAACTTAAGAAGTGTGCAGAAGGCCTTTGAATTTCTTGGCTTTGAAGCAGTTATTACAGATAGCCCTGAAGTGATTGAAAAAGCAGATAAGGTTATTCTTCCCGGTGTTGGTGCTTTTTGTGATGCAATCAAAACCATCAGAGAAAAGGGTATTGATAAGGTGATATACAAGGTTGTGGAGGATAATAAGCCTCTCCTTGGCATTTGCCTTGGCATGCAGATGATGTTTGACAAAAGCTATGAAAACGGCGAATACGAAGGCCTCGGGCTTATGGAAGGTGAAATTGTAAGACTTCCTGAAACAGAAATTATTCCGCAAATTGGCTGGAACAACCTTGATATAAAGATGAAGAGTCCTTTATTTGAAGGTCTTGACGAAAAATCATTTGTGTATTTCGTTCACTCATATTATCTTGAAACAAAAGCTGATGTTGTAAGTGCAACTTGCTTCTATGGCAAGGATATAGCCGTTGCAGCACAGAAGGGTAATGTGTATGCTCTTCAGTTCCATCCGGAAAAAAGCGGCAACACAGGACTTAAAATACTTGAAAACTTTGGGAGGCTGTAATTTATGCAGATTTATCCGGCAATAGATTTAAAAGACGGCAAGTGTGTACGTCTTAAACAGGGCAGCTTTGATGACGTAACTGTTTATGGTAGCGACCCCGTTGCTCAGGCAAAGCAGTTTGCTGAATGTGGTGCAACATATATTCATATCGTTGACCTTGATGGTGCAAGAACAGGCTCAGGTATCAACAAGCAGGCTATCAAAAGCGTTATTGAAACAGTTGGCATACCTGTGCAGACAGGCGGCGGCATAAGAACAATGAGCGATATCGACGAAAGAATATCTGTCGGTGTTTCACGTGTTATTATCGGTACTGCAGCCGTAAATAACCCGGAACTTGTTAAAGAAGCGGTTGAAAAATACGGCGACAAGATTGCCGTTGGAATCGATGCAAAAAACGGTATGGTTGCAACTCACGGCTGGGAACAGGTGAGCGACGTTTCAGCACTTGATTTATGCATCAAAATGGCTGAATACGGCGTTAAAACAATCATTTATACTGACATTGCAAAGGACGGCATGATGGTAGGCCCCAACATCGAAACAACAGCCGAACTTGTTGAAAAAACGGGCATCAACATCATTGCTTCCGGCGGTGTTTCAACTATGAAGGACCTTGAAAATGTTGACGCTATAAAGGCTCATGGTGCAATTATAGGCAAGGCACTTTATCAGGGTGCACTTGACCTTAAAGAAGTTATAGATAAGTTTCAGAAATAAATTACGGATGTGATTTTATGCATACAAAAAGAATTATACCTTGTCTTGATGTAAACAACGGACGAGTGGTTAAAGGTGTTAATTTTGTTAATTTAAGAGATGCAGGCGACCCTGTTGAAATTGCAAGATTCTATAACGAATCTATGGCAGATGAGCTTGTATTTCTTGATATAACCGCTTCATCAGATAACAGGGACACAGTGACTGAAATGGTAAAAAAGGTAGCTGAAAATGTGTTTATACCATTTACTGTAGGCGGCGGAATACGTACTGTTGAAGATTTCAGAAAAATTTTAAATGCAGGTGCAGATAAGGTATCTGTAAACTCTTCAGCGGTAAAACGTCCTGAACTTATAACCGAAGCGTCACAGAAATTCGGCAGTAAGTGTGTTGTATGTGCGATTGATGCAAAAAGAAATGAAGAAAAAAACATATGTGATGTATATATCAAAGTCGGCAGAGTGAATAAGGGTATTGAC
>JAFYQL010000065.1 GCA_017547125.1 Bacillota bacterium | reverse complement strand
GGCGTTAAACATCTTACTGTATATGCGTTTTCAACAGAAAACTGGAAAAGAAGCGAAGAAGAAGTTAGTGGAATTATGGATCTTCTCAGAGCGTACCTTAAAGAGCACATAAGAAGATCTCAGAAAGATAATGTTAAAGTTGATGTAATTGGGGATAAAACACGACTTGACATGGATATTCAGCAGCAGATTGCACACCTTGAAGAGATAACCAAAGAAAAAACAGGTTTAAATCTTCATATAGCGCTTAACTACGGCGGAAGAGATGAAATTATCCGTGCGGTAAAGAAGATATCTGCAGACGCTAAAAATGGTATTATTGAAATTGAAAACATCGATGAAAATCTTTTTTCATCTTATTTAGATACAAAAAATGTTCCTGACCCTGAACTTCTTATAAGAACAAGCGGTGAGGAAAGAATAAGCAATTTCCTTCTTTGGCAGATAGCCTATAGTGAAATGGCTTTTTCAGACAAGCTTTGGCCTGATTTTGATGAGGCTGACCTTGTTGATGCAATTTATAGCTACCAGAATAGAGAAAGACGTTTTGGCGGCAGATTAAAATAAGAGGTGAATATAATTTGGTAACAAGAATAATATCAGGAGTAATTTTACTTCCGTTGTTGTTATTTTTTATCGCTAAAGGCGGGTATTTGCTTCAGGGAGCAGTACTTGTGGTTTCAATGATAGGCTTAAGAGAGTTTTACAGAGCTTTTTCTGATAAGAAACTCAATTTGGCACATTATTTAGGTTTTGCATTTTCTGTATTTTATCTTGTGTTTGCAGAATATATAATTAACGAAAGTAATATCTTCAATATCTTCGTTTCTGTATTTTTAGTGTGTTTATTGGTATATATGGTTGCCTTCCATAAGGTGTCAGACGTTAAGGATATACTTATAACTTTCTTCGGATTTTTCTATGTACCATTCCTTATGTCACATATCTTTATGGTAAGAAACTATATTTATGGCAACTATTTTGTATGGCTTATATTTATCACTGCATTTGGTTGCGATACAGGCGCATATTTCAGCGGTATGCTTTTTGGCAAGCATAAGCTTATACCTGAACTCAGCCCTAAAAAGACAGTTGAAGGTGCTATAGGCGGTGTTATTATTGCTACAGCCATTGCATTATTATACGGCTTATATATTGATAGCCGTTTTGTAACAGACTGGGTAGACACATCTTACCTTTGTGTGCTTACTGGTATTATAGGCTCTATACTTTCTCAGTTTGGTGACCTTGCGGCATCAACTCTTAAGCGTTATGTAGGTCTTAAAGACTATGGACATCTTATTCCGGGACACGGCGGCGTGCTGGACAGATTTGACAGTGTACTTTTAACTGCTCCAGTTGTATACTATGTAATGCTTTTCACAATTGAAGTAATGTAAAAACAGAGGCATTGTCTTTTTGGGCAATGCCTTATTGTGCAAATATATATAAGTGGTGATTATTATGAAAAATTTATCAGTTTTAGGCTCAACAGGCTCAATTGGTGTTCAGACACTCGACGTTGTAAGAAGTACAGGCAGATACAATGTGGTTGCCCTTACAACAAACAGAAATATCAAACTTCTTGAAGAACAGATTAAAGAATTCAAGCCTCTTCTTGCAGTCGTTATGGACGAAGAAAAGGCAGAAGAACTTAAAAACAGCCTTGAAAGTCAGGGAATGACAGATGTGAAGGTTGAAGCAGGTATGGATGGACTTGTTCATGCGGCAACTATGGAAGAAGCGGAAACAGTTGTTGTTTCTGTAGTTGGAAATATCGGCATCAAGCCAACTTATGAGGCTATTTATGCCAAAAAGGAAATTGCTCTTGCCACAAAGGAAGTTCTTGTTTCAGGCGGTCAGCTTATCAAGGATGCTGCAAAGGAAAACGGTGTTAATATTCTTCCTATCGACAGTGAACATTCTGCAATTTTCCAGAGCTTACAGGGTAACAGTATGAATAAGATTGCAAAAATCATTCTTACTGCATCAGGCGGTCCTTTCAGAGGTAGAAAGAGAGAGGAACTTGTTGATGTTACATCAGCTCAGGCTCTTAAACATCCAAACTGGGATATGGGTGCGAAAATCACTATCGACTCATCAACAATGATGAACAAAGGCCTTGAAGTTATTGAAGCAAAATGGCTTTTTGATGTTGATGTCGATAAAATCCAGGTTGTTGTTCATCCGCAGAGCATTATCCACTCAGCAGTTGAATACGAAGACGGCGCAGTTATGGCGCAGCTTGGCGTACCGGATATGAAAGTGCCTATCAGCTATGCACTTACATACCCTGACAGAGTTAAAAATGATTTTGAAAAACTTGATATCACAAAGATTGGCACATTCACATTTGAAGATCCTGATATGGAAACATTCAAATGCCTTAAGCTTGCTTTCGAAGCCATCAGAATTGGCGGAACTATGCCTGCAGTACTTAATGCAGCCAACGAAATTGCCGTTGCAAAGTTCCTTAAAGATGAAATCAAGTTCCTTGATATTGCTGAAATAATAGAAAAAACAATGAATGCATATACTGTTAAGTATAACTTCACTATCGACGAATTGCTTGAAGCAGACAGATGGGGAAGAGAATTTGCTGAAAGCCTTGTGAAATAAGGCATCAAATATTTATTAACAGGTGATCTGATGAATATCATTATTACACTTTTGGTGTTTACTGCGTTGGTTGTGGTGCACGAATGGGGACACTACAAGGTTGCGGTTAAAAATGGAATACTTGTGGAAGAGTTTTCCATAGGTATGGGTCCGCTTATTTATTACTGGTATAAGGGCGAAACTATGTTTTCTATACGTGCTTTGCCTTTAGGCGGTTTTTGCCGTATGCTTGGCGAAGAAAACGGAGAAAGCGATTCGAGAGCTTTCTGCAACAAAAGCACATGGAAGAGGATGGCCGTTGTTGTTATGGGGCCCGTTATGAATTTTATACTTTGCTTTGTGCTTGTGCTTGGCCTTGTTACAACATCAAGCGGTGTTGTATTTACTGAGGTTTCACAGGTGCTTGAAGGCACAAATGCTATTGAGCAGGGCCTTGAAGCAGGAGACACAATAACAAAAATAAACGGACAGAAAATACACACATATGACGACTTGCTGCTTGTGATGAAAGGCTGCGACGGAAAAGACATTGCCGTTGAAGTGAAGGATGAAAACGGAAACAAAGAAGTGCTTACAATCACACCTTATGCAAGCGACGGAAGATGGCTTGTGGGCTTTTCTCCTGTTATAAAAACAGGTCTTTTCGAAGAAAGAATTGAAGGATATGACAAAATAACAATTGGCGAAACCATTGAGCAAAGTGTTTACACAATGGCTTACTATGTTAAAAGTGTTGTTGTGGGTTTTGTAAGAATTTTCACATTCAATATAGACCCTGAGGATGTTTCCGGACCTATAGGAATAGTTGAGGTTGTAGGCGATACAGTTGAAAAAAGCATGAAATACGGCATAGGTGTTGCAATAAAAAGTGTGCTTTCGATAATGGCACTTCTGAGTGTAAACCTTGGCGTTATCAATCTTTTTCCTATACCTGCTATGGATGG
>JAFYQL010000064.1 GCA_017547125.1 Bacillota bacterium | reverse complement strand
GCATACACACCAGGTTTTGATGCAATTACTGTTTTGATTTCTGCATTTTTTATGTATCCGCCTTCAATGCTGTCGATGATAGCCTGAAGGTTTGTTCCTCCGCCTGAAACAAGCACTCCGATTTTAAGCATAATGTACTCCTTTGTTTAATCAAAAATAATAATAAAATGATATAAAACCACAAAATACACTATTTTAATTTTATTATACGCCACACTAAAAGTCAAGAAAGGTAACACCTTTCAATCATCATAACAAAAAAAGACCTGCGGTATTTTCGCAGGTCCTTATTTATACTTTTCTTTTTTCAATTTGATAATAGTCAAAAGATACAGTTTCTATTTCTTTAAGAACTATTTTTTTGCCGTATTTTCTTTCTGTTTCGGCTATATATCTTCCGTTTTCGCCGTTCAAAGCCTTTATAAGCCTTGAGCTTGTGCTTACTGTCACTTCATCAAACACTGTCTGTGCAAAAACAGTTGAAACTTCCTTAAGAATTTTGTCGGCTACATATTCTGCCGAAAAAACAATTCCTTTCCCATAACATCCCTTGCACTGCTCTGATATAACATCAGACACAGGCACTCTCGTTTTGCGTCTTGTCAACTGCATAAGACCAAGCTCTGTCATACCTACAACGGTTGTTTTGATACGGTCTTTTTTAACTGCAAATTTAAGTGCATTTTCAAGTATAGCCTTGTTTTCGTCTCCCTTCATATCAATAAAGTCAACGATAATCATACCTGTAAGGTTTCTGAGTCTGAGCTGATGTGCAATTTCTTCTGCCGCTTCAAGGTTTGTTTTAAGCTTTGTTGCTTCAAAGTCTTTGTTTCCTGTGAACTTTCCTGTGTTAACGTCTATAACCACACAGGCCTCAGTCTTTTCGATAACCAGAAAGCCGCCGCTTTTAAGCCAGACCTTAGGTGCAAGCATTTTTTCAAGCTTGCTTTCCATAAAGTAATTTGAAAATATCGGCACACTGCCTTCGTAAAACTTAACCCTCTCCTTCCGGTCATCAGTTTCAGCCTTTACCATTTCAAATATTTCTTTGTCATTAACAACAAACTCTTCCACATCGCTGCCAAACAAATCCCTTACTGCAGAAAGCACGGCATTGTTTTCTTTTCTGATAAGGTATGGAGGCTTTGCATACTTTGAACGGTTAATAATATCTTCGCACTGTGTGTGAAGCTCGCCGATTTCATTTTCAAAATCCTCACGGCTTCTGCCTTCGCCTTCTGTACGTACAATTATTCCGTAGTTTCCAGGAAGAAGTTCTTTAATTATTTCTTTTATTCTGTCACGTTCTTCCTGTGATGCTATTTTCTGTGAAAAGCTTATTTTGTTGTTTTCGTTTGGAATAAGTACGGTAAATTTTCCGGTTAAAGAAATCTTTTCTTCTGCAACAGGGCCTTTTTCGCCAAAAGCATCTTTTTTAATCTGCACAAGTACAGATGAATTTGCCTTTGGCACAACATCGTTTGTGATAAGGTATGCGTTTTTGTCCATACCTATATCCACAAAACAACTTTTCATGCCTTTAAGCACACTTTCAACCCTGCCTACATATATATTGCCAACAAGACTTTCGTTGTTCTTGTTTTCGCATATAAGTTCAACTGGCTCACCGTTTTCTTCCAGCAATATTCTTGTATAGATATAAGAAGAATCAACAAGTATTCTCTTCATTTATCTTTCAACTCCGTAATTAAGAGGAACGAATTCGTCTTCGCCCTTTTTCATAAGCATTTCTGTTCTCACACACTTGATAGCATATTTGTTGTATTCCTTGCCCATGTGATTGCAGAATGCCTCAGCAAATGTTTCGCCTTTAAGGTTTCTGATACTGCCTGATGAAACCTGAATTTCAACTGCAGCAGCATCTTCTGTTGAGATATCCTTTGCCCAGAAAATGTCAGGTCTGATATCTGTTTCATTGATGCCTTTTTTAGTTTTCTTCATAGTAAGAATTTCTTTTCTTTCCATAAAGTTTTCAAGGTTTGCCTTGATATCTTCAGGTGTAACAGTGTTGTCAAAGTAGAGCTCATACTCTGCTCTTTCAAGGCTTGACATTGTATTTTTAACACCGTCTGCAAGCTTTACAAGGCTTGTTATTTTAAGACCGTCAGGCATATGTTCGTTCATTTTTTCCATTACAAATTCTGCATCAAGGTCTTCCTTAAGTGTAAAGTCGCCGTATTCTGCAGTGCTTGTAAGGCCAAGGCTTAATGGAGAAGCAAAAGCTACAAGCTGATGAGGGTTGAAGCCCTGTGAATATGCAATAGGCATACCTGCTCTTTTAAGCACTCTCTGGAATGCAACAAGAAGGTCAAGGTGGCCTATGAATTTAATTTCGTCGCCTTTATAAAGTTTAAATCTGTACTTCATGGCACACACCTCCTCCAAATGATGCCGCACCGCAGCCGCTGCATTTCTGTCTGCAGTTTGGTGTTGTTTCAGCCGCAAGAGCCTTTTCTCTTTCATTAATAAGGAATGACTTGTTCACGCCAACTGAGATGTGATCCCAAGGAAGAATTTCGTCATAACTTCTTTCACGGTTTGCATAAAACTCGATTGAAAGACCTGTGTCTTCAAAAGCCTGCTGCCATTTCTTGAAGTCAAATAAATCTGACCAGCCGTCAAATCTGCATCCAAGTTCCCAAACTCTGTATAAAAGTGCACTCTGTCTTCTGTCGCCTCTTGCAAGTACGCCTTCCATTGAGCTCATCATAGTGTTGTGGTAAGTGAAACGTACCTGTCTTCTCTTGATTTCGTCTTTTACGATAAGCGCTTTTCTGCCGAAATCTTCGTATGTATCCTGTGCATCCCACTGGAATGGTGTAAATGGCTTTGGAACAAAGCATGATGCACTGGCATTTACTGTAACAGGACGTGGTCTCTGGTCTTTTGGAATTTCAAAATATTTTTCAACAATCTTTTCTGAAAGATGTGCAATACCCTTTAAGTCTTCTTCTGTTTCTGTAGGAAGACCAAGCATAAAGTAAAGCTTTACCTTTTCCCAGCCGCCGTCAAAAGCAAGCTTGCAGCCGTTTAAGATATCATCTTCGCTGATGTTTTTGTTGATTACGTTTCTAAGTCTCTGTGTACCTGCTTCAGCCGCAAATGTAAGGCTGCTCTTTCTTACTTCCTGAACCTTCTTCATAAGGTCAAGTGAGAAATTGTCGATACGAAGTGAAGGAAGTGAAAGGCTGACCTGCTGATCCTTAAATTCATCAAGAAGACCGCAAGCAAGTTCTTCAAACTCAGTAAAGTCACTTGTACTTAAAGATGTAAGTGAAATTTCTTCGTGGCCTGACGTTTCCATAAGTTTTCTTGCGTTTTCAAGCACTGTGCAGGCTTTCTTTTCTCTTACAGGACGGTAGATAAAGCCCGCCTGACAGAAACGACATCCTCTTATGCAGCCTCTGAAAAGTTCAAGAGTAACTCTGTCGTGAACAACCTCGATAAGAGGAACAAGCTGTTTTTCAGGGAAGAAAACGCTGTCCATATCTGTAACAACAACTTTTTTGATAAGTCTTTTTGCATCAGGATGGTTTGGTTCAAAACTCTTTATTGTGCCGTCTTCGTTATATTCAACATCATAGAACTGTGGCATATAAAGTCCGTCAAACTTAAGAAGGGCTTCAAGATATTCCTGTTTTGTTTTGCCTTCTTTTTTGAACTGCTTGTAAAGTTCAAGCATATCATCGTAAAGAACTTCGCCTTCACCAAGGTAGAAAATATCTACAAAATCAGCAAGAGGTTCGCCGTTATATGCACATGAACCGCCGCAGATAATAAGCGGATCTTCTTCTGTTCTGTCTTTTCTGAACATAGGGATGCCTGCTAAATCAAGCATATTAAGTACGTTTGTGTAGCTCATTTCATACTGAAGTGTGAAACCCATAAAGTCAAAGTTTTTGATTGGCTGCTGGCTTTCAAGGGCAAAAAGCGGAATATTTGCCTCTCTCATTTTTGCTTCCATATCAACCCAAGGAGCAAAAACTCTTTCGCAGTAAGTGTCTTCTCTTCTGTTAAGGAAGAAATATAAAATCTGAAGTCCCAGATGTGACATGCCTACCTCATAAACATCAGGAAAGCAAAAAGCAAATCTTATATCCACATCGGAAGGATTTTTCTTAACCATATTTACTTCACGGCCCACATATCTTGCAGGTTTTTCAACCTGAAGCAGTATTTCATCAGGAAGTGCATTATACATATTTTTATCCTCCGTATTCTAAATTCTGTACCTCTTGCATGCGTTAAAAACGCACACCACTACATTTTATATAATACATTAAAACAAGTGTTATTGCACTAAAAATTTATTCCACACTTATATTTCACTTTCTTTGTCAAAAATTTTTATATCTTCGTCAATAAAATCAATTTTTCTGCTCCACACCTGCAGCAGCTCTTCTGCCTTTTCGATACTTATATCACTGTTAATAGCAACCTTTATTTTCTGCCTCAAAACCGCACCGTAGTCGCTTTGCACCTTTGAAAGTGTAAATGCCATAAGGCAAAGTATTATACAGGCATAAACCCTTGCAACAGTTTTTTCTGTTTTGTCATCTGTGTTTCTCTGTTTTTTAGGTGGTTTTCGTCTGTATTTTGAATATCTTTTTTCTGCCACATATATCACCCCCTAAAATTATATTAAAATCAAGTTAATTGCATTCTTTATCGCAGTTTATTTGCATTAAAAGACGGAATGATATATAATATTTTAGTTCAATAATATCCGGAGGTTAGAAAATGAAAAAAATAATATATTTACTTATTACAGTTCTTGCACTTTCATCTCTCACTGCATGTTCAGATAAAAAAGAAACTGCACCTGCAGAAAATGAAGTTAAGCAGGAATTGTCAGCAGAAAACGAAGAAAGCCGCTCAGTGCATATTCAGGAACTTGGCCTTTTATATGTCACACCTGCTCAGTGGGTTGACTACCAGGTTTCAAGCATTTATCCAGAAACAATTCAGAGCGAATACACAGTTGCAAGAATTATCTACAACTATATAACACTTGAAGGTCAGGAAGTTTTCTCAAAGGCTGATGCTGACAACACAAGCATTGTGCTTGATGATTATCTTGTGCCTATCTGCGAAATCGCAGTTGCTGAAAGTAAGCTTTTCGATTCATACAAACTCAGATATCTTAAAAATGAATACGAAAACGGCACTGAAGTTTCTGTAAGAGGCGACTACAGCTACTATCTTTTCAGCGACGCAACAGACAAAACAAACCTTACTGCCAAAGACGAAGAAATCTACAGCATTCTTGCTTCAGAAGAAAATATGGCCGAACTTGAAGAAAGCTTTATGACAAGAGAATTTGACCCGGATGACGTTAAAACACTTGCAGAAAGCCTTGGTCTTAACGAACACATCACATTCAGCACACAAACACTTGAAGGCAAAAAAATAACAAGCCAGTGCTTCGGCGACTACGATGTTACACTCATCAACTTCTGGGGAACATATGCCCTTGAAAACTGCAACGAACAGGCAGACCTTCAGGCGGTTTATGACCACTACAAAAAGCAGGGTAATGTTCAGGTTATAAATGCAGTTATCGACACTCCTGCAGCAGAAGCTGAAAAGCTTGCCCTTGACCTAAAAAAAGAAGCCGGCGGAAAATTTACAAGCATTATGCTTGACGAACTTCTTGCAAACTGGGTTACAACAAACCTTGAAGGCGTACCAACAACAATACTTGTTAACAGTGAAGGTAAGATTGTAAGCGACCAGATCAAAGGTGCAAAAGGCGCAGACTTCTATATTGAAGTAATAGACGAATACCTCTACTAATGTATAAGAGCACATACCGAAAAGTATGTGCTCTTTGTTTTTGTGAAAAATTCATTAAAATTTTTGTCGTTTTAATATTTTATTGTTTTATTTCTTCATTGAAAATTTTTTTCGATTATGATACCATTTTAGCATAAACAAGAAATTATCATCATTATTATACAAATATAATTCAGGAGGAAATAAACGTGGCTGAAAAAATGGTTATTATTCCTAACGAAATGGGTATGCACTCAAGAGCAGCAGCGCAGTTTGTGGCTTATGCATACAAATATGATTCAAACATCAGCCTTATTGTAGACAACAAGCAGGCTAATGCAAAAAGCATTCTCAACATCATTATGCTTGGTCTTAAAAAAGGCGACGAAGTATTGGTAAGAGTTGAAGGCGGCAAAGAAGAAGAAGTTCTTGCTGACATCTTAAATTATATTGAAAATATGAACGACTAAACACAAAAGAGTCTTGTTTTTTCAAGGCTCTTTTTTTATTTTATTTTTTTACACAACACCTCAATACATATTTTCATACAATATATAGGAAAGTAACGTCTTAAAATTAACGAAATTTCGTATTTATTATTGTTTAGAGCCCTGCAAGATGCTATAATATATAAGTTAAAATGGGTTTATTGTAAATTATTATAGATATAAAAATATGAGGAGGACTTTTTCTCATGGGAAAATTATTCGGTACTGACGGCGTAAGAGGCATTGCCAATACAGAGCTTACTTGCGAACTTGCATATAATCTTGGCCGTGCAGGCGCCTTTGTATTAACTAAAGAAACAGCCCACGCTCCAAAAATTCTTGTGGGTATGGATACACGTATTTCAGGCGATATGCTTGAAAGTGCTCTTGTTGCAGGTATGTGCTCAGTTGGTGCTCACGCCGTTCTTGCAGGCATCGTTCCAACTCCTGCCATCGCATACCTTGTAAGAAAATACGGCTTTGATGCAGGTGTTATGATTTCAGCAAGCCACAACCCTGTTGAATATAACGGCATCAAATTCTTCAACAAAGACGGCTACAAATTAAGAGACGAACTTGAAAACGAAATTGAAGATATACTTTTAAACAACCCTTCAGTGCTTCCTAGCCCTACTGGCAGCGGTGTCGGTACAAAATCAATTTCAGAAGATGCTATCGAAGACTACATCGAATTTCTTACAAAATCAACAGATGTAAAATTTGACGGTATCAAGGTTGCCCTTGACTGTGCAAATGGTGCATCATACAAGGCTGGCCCTATCGCAATACTTAACCTCGGCGCTTCAATGTGTATCATTCACAACGAGCCTGACGGAACAAACATCAACGAAAAATGTGGCTCAACACACATGGAAGACCTTAAAAAGTTTGTTATTGAAAACGGTGCAGACATCGGCTTTGCTTTTGACGGCGATGCTGACAGATGCCTTGCAGTTGACGAAAACGGTGAGCTTATTGACGGCGACAAGATACTTGCCATCTGCGGCCTTGATATGAGAGAAAAAGGCACACTTAAAAACAACACTATCGTAGGCACTGTTATGACAAACCTTGGTCTTAACATACTTGCTCAGAAAGAAAACCTTAACCTTGAACAGACAGGTGTAGGCGACAGATACGTGCTTGAAAGAATGATCGAAAAGGACTATAACCTTGGCGGCGAACAGAGCGGTCATATCATCTTCCTTGACCACAACACAACAGGCGATGGTATCCTCACTGCTATTCAGGTGCTTTCAGTACTTAAAAAGAGCGGCAAAAAGGCTTCCGAGCTTGCATCTGTTATGGAACGTCTTCCGCAGGTACTTGTTAACGCACGCGTTAACAACGCAAAGAAAAACGACTATATGGAAGTTGCCGAAATCAGAGAAGCAATTGACGTACTTACAGCAAAATTTGCCGGCGAAGGCCGTGTACTTATCAGAACAAGCGGTACAGAACCACTTGTAAGAGTTATGATTGAAGGCAAAGACATAAATATTATGAAACAGGAAGCCGAAAAACTGGCTCACCTTATCGAAGAAAAACTTCAGTAAAAAGGAGGTTATCATATATGTGCGGCATAGTTGGATATATCGGCCGTCAGCAGGCGCCACCTATACTTATGGAAGGCTTAAGCAAACTTGAATACAGAGGATATGACTCTGCAGGCATTGCTGTGCACGACGGACACAAAATAAATATGCTTAAGGCTGAAGGCAAGCTCAAAAACCTTGCAGCAAAGCTCAGCGAAAACCCGGTTGAAGGTTGTGTTGGTATCGGTCACACCAGATGGGCAACTCATGGTGCTCCAAGTGACGTTAACTCACATCCTCACACATCAGAAGATATGACAATTGCTGTTGTTCACAACGGCATTATCGAAAACTACCTTAGCATCAAAGAAGAACTTTCAGCAAAGGGTTACAGATTTGTTTCTGAAACAGATACAGAAACAGTTGCTCACCTTATCGACTTCTACTACAAAGCAGGCAACGATTTCTTTGACTCTGTGTTTATGGCTCTTGACAGAATTGAAGGTGCTTATGCACTTGGTATTCTCTGCAAGGACTACCCTGACACACTCATTGCCGTAAGAAAGAACTGCCCACTTGTTGTTGGTATCGGCGAAGGTGAAAACTTTATTGCATCAGACATTCCTGCAATTTTACACCACACAAGAGACGTATACTTCCTTGATGACAACGAAATTGCCGTTATCAAAACAGATGACATCAAAATCTTTGACAGAGAAAAGAACACTGTTGAAAGAGAAGTTTTCAACGTAAAATGGGATATTGACGCTGCTGAAAAAGGCGGATACGAACATTTTATGATTAAGGAAATAAACGAACAGCCAAAGATCGTTCAGGACGTGGTTTCAAGAAGAATACCTGAAAGCAGCGACACTATCGACCTTGAAGGCATCAATCTCAGAAAAGAAGATCTTGAAAAAATCAACAGAATTTACGTTGTTGCATGCGGTACTGCATACCACGCAGGTCTTATCGGCAAGCACCTTATCGAAAAAGTAGCCCGCATCCCTGTAGTTGCGGATGTAGCAAGTGAATTCAGATACAAAGATCCTATTCTTGATGAACATACACTTCTTATTGTTGTTTCACAGTCAGGCGAAACAGCCGACACACTTGAAGCTCTCAGAATTGCAAAAAGAAACAATGCCCGTGTGCTTGCAGTTGTTAATGCAGTCGGAAGTTCAATTGCCCGTGAAGCAGACGACGTATTCTATATCCTTGCAGGTCCTGAAATTTCAGTTGCATCAACAAAGGCTTTCTCAGCACAGGTGGTTGCGCTTGAACTTATCGCATTCCACATCGCTATGGAAGTTGGCAAAATGACAAAAGAAGAATTTGCTGAAATCAAAGAAGAACTTTATGCTCTTCCTGCAAAAATTTCAACTATTCTTCAGAAGGATAAAATTGAAAAACTTCTTGCAGAAAAATATCTTCAGAGCAAAAATGTATTCTTCATCGGCAGAGGCCTTGACTACCTTATCTCTATGGAAGGCTCTCTTAAGCTTAAGGAAATTGCATATCTCCACAGTGAAGCATATGCAGCCGGTGAGCTTAAACACGGCCCTATCGCTATGATTGAAGACAGCACTCTTGTTATTGCCCTTGCAACACAGGAAGAACTTTTTGAAAAGACATTAAGCAACATCAAAGAAGTTAAGGCAAGAGGCGCAAAGGTTATTGCCATTGCTCTTGAAGGCAACGACGGTTTCAAAGGCGAAGTTGACGATGTAATCTATATTCCACGTGCAAACAAAATGATTACACCTATACTTGCCAACATTCCGGCACAGCTTTTTGCATACTATGTAGCATACGGCCTTGGCACAGACATCGACCAGCCAAGAAACCTTGCAAAATCTGTTACAGTTGAATAACAAAACACAAAACCGCACATCAAAAGTTGTGCGGTTACTTTTTTATTCAAAAAAAGCAGCTTTTCCTTTTTTGCCACCCGTCATATGACGATTTCACATTATTTACAGCGTTTTTTCTAATATTTTTTTTGTTTTTGCACATTTTTCTTCAAAATGTAACCATTTTTGTAACCGGCCACTGTTATAATACAACCATAAGATATTTCAGTAAGTGTTATCTATTACACTAAACAGGAGGTACTCATTATGAAGAAGAACATAAATCTCAGAAAAACATTAGCATTTATCACAGCAATGACAATGATTATGGGCACATGCACAATGACTGCATTTGCAAAAAACAAAGGCGTTACAATCACAGCAGGCAGCGGCGACAAGCTCGACTTCGATAACGGCGACGTTAAGGTTTCTGTTAACGGCGGCGAAGAAATCGACGGCCAAGTTAAAGGTAATGGTCAGCACGTTGATTTTGATATCGAAGACGGCGACAACGTACTTAAACCTGGCGACGTAATCACAATTACAAAAGATGGCAAAACAGAAACAG
>JAFYQL010000063.1 GCA_017547125.1 Bacillota bacterium | reverse complement strand
CAGACTTTCAAGCGACAGATTCAGAGTAAGAGTTAAAGGCGAAGAAGCAGCAATCTTAAAAGCATTCAACGAAAATGCAAAGATTGACACTGTAATAACTGAAGAAAGTGCTGAAGAAGGCGCAATCGACCTTCTTATCACAGGCAAGGAAGGCACAGACCCAAGGGAAACGGCTTTCGAAATTGCCAAAGAAAATGGCTTTACACTTCTTCTTATAAAGTCAGAAAAGCTTACTCTTGAAGAAGTATTCCTTAAAGTTACAGAAAATGCTGAAGCAGGCATTATCGAAGAAGAAACTGAAGGAAAGGAGGAAGAATAATATGGCAGCCATTTACAAAAGAGAGATGAGAATGTATTTCAACTCTATGATCGGATATGTGTTTATTGCATTTTTTGTGCTTGTAACAGCCATTTATTTTTCTATGCTTAATATCCTTTCTATGAGCCCTGAGTTTGAACAGGTATTCAACTCAGTTATTATGATGTTCCTTATACTTGGTCCTATTCTTACCATGCGTCTTCTCAGTGAAGAAACAAAGCAGAAAACAGACCAGCTTCTGCTTACTGCACCGGTAAATATAGTGGGCATAGTTATGGGCAAATTCCTTGCGGCAGTTACAGTTTTTGTTATTGCCCTTGCTATAACAACAATATTCCCTATAATTCTTTCTGTTTACGGCACAATTGCTGTGGCTGAAATTATAGGTTCATATCTTGGTTTCTTCCTTCTTGGAAGCAGCTTTATTGCGGTTGGTCTGTTCATTTCATCAATCACAGACAACCAGATAGTATCAGCTGTTGCTACATTTGCGGCAGTATTCGTACTTCTTATGGTAGAAACTATTGTTTCATCAGCATCAGGTAACCTTACATTCTCTCTTATGTTTGCGGTACTTCTTGCATTCCTTGTGGCGCTCTACTTCTACACAAACATCAAGGACTGGAGCGTTTCAGCTATTGTGTTTATTATTGAATCAGCAGCAATTGCTATTCTTTACATGAAGAAACCTGGCCTTTTCTATGGTCTTGCAGGCAACTTTGCATCACTTTTTGCAGTGCTTACAAGATACAACTACTTTGCTATGGGTATTCTTGATGTTGCTTCTGTTGTATATTTCATTTCTTTTATAGGCGTATTCCTTTACTTCACAGTACGCGTTATAGAGAAAAGAAGATGGTCTTAATATAACGGAGGTGCGGAAAAATGAAGTTATTCAAAAAAGAAGAAAAAGTTGCCAAAAGCAGCTCTGCGCTTAAGTACGGAAGCTATGCTTCTGTGATGACAGCCATTGTTGTTGTGGCAGTTATTGTTATAAACCTTATGGTCAGCAGCTTTGATATAAAGTTTGACCTTACAAAAAACAAACTCTACTCACTTTCAGAAGACACTATCAGCCTTGTACAGGGTCTTGATGAAGAAGTGACAATTACATCAGTGTATGCTGAAGGTACAGAAATTACTGTAATCACAGAAATTCTTGAAAAATATGCATCATACTCTGACAAAATCACTGTAAAAAATACTGACCCATATACAAACCCTGCTTTTGCAGCAAAATATGCTCAGTATGGCGATGTTGTTTCAATCGGCTCAGTTGTAGTTGAAACATCAGCAGGCAACTACAAGATTATTGCGCAGGACGAACTTGCCGATGTATATGTGGATGAAACTACAGGCGAAACATACCTTCAGGGTCTCAGACTTGAAGGTGTACTTACAGGTGCTATCAGAAAGCTTACAAGCGGCGAAGTTGAAATGATTTATGAACTTACAGGCCACGGCGAAGTTGCGATGGGCGAAGGCCTTAAGCAGGAACTTTCAAACAACGGTATTGAAGTTTCAGCACTTAACCTTATGACAAGTGCAGTTGTGCCTGAAGATTGTGCTGTTCTTGTAATTAACGGTGCAGTAACAGACATCACATCAGATGAACTTGATGCGGTAAACGAATATCTTAACAATGGCGGCAGCGCATTCATTTCATTGGCTATCACTGCAGAAGATACAACAAACGTTGACACTCTTCTTGATAACTATGGTGTAGATAACAGTAAAATTATGGTTGTTGAAGGCAGTACAGACCATGTTTACAATAGCAATCCATTCTATATTGTTCCTGTGCTTAATGCTGAAAGCAATATAACAAGCCCTATGGTTTCTGCCGGAACAAATGTGTTTATGCCATTTGCTGCAGCAGTTGAACTTTCAGATGCAAAAAGAAGCACAGTTGAAATTGAAATGCTTGCAGAAACAAGCCAGTATGCATACGGCAAAGACATTCTTAATATGAGCGGCTTTGAAATGGCAGAAGGCGATGAAATGGGTCCTTTCAACACAGCAGTTGCAGTTGAAGACAGCGATGGCGAAATAAGAATTGTTGTTTGCGGTGCACAGACTATTTTTGAAGACGAAATGAACGAAATTGCCAATGGCGGAAACTACGGTTTTGTAATGAACTGTATCGATTACCTCAGAGGCGAAGAGGCATCATTCTCAAAGAGCCTTGGCGCAGAAGATTATCTTCAGCTTACACAGAGCAAAGCTATGGTAATTATGTTTATATGCGTAGTTTTAATTCCTCTTTCAATACTTATAGCAGGCCTTGTGGTAGTGCTTAGAAGGAGATACAGATAATGAGCAAAGAACTTAAAAAAATAATTGCTGCAGTGCTTGCCCTTGCACTTATCGGCGGTGCATACTTCTTTGTTACAAGCGACAAGGAAGCAAAAAAAGAAGCAGAAATTGCAGCACAGCATGTATATAACGATTTAAATGCAAAAATCGTGCAGATTGATATTTCAACAACTGCAGAAAGCGGAAGCTTTGTTAAAGACGGTGTTAACTGGGTTATGGTTGGCAAAGAAGGTGTTGAGCTTGCGCAGATGAGCCTTGACCAGGCGGCAACTTATGCAAAAACATTCACTTTTGAAAAGAAACTTGAAGATGGAAACCCATCTGATTATGGTCTTGTTGGCGGTACAATGTTTACTGCTATAAGTGATGACGGAAAAGAATTTTCAATTGTTGTTGGCGACAAAGTAACAGGAGATGCAGGCTACTTTGCTATGGCTGAAGGCAATATTTATGTTGTTTCAAAAGAAACTGGCGATGCGCTTAAAAAATCAGCATCTGCATACAGAAACAGATATCCTGAATTTGTTGACTATTCTGCTCTTAATGAAATGAAGATTTACAGAAAAGATAAGGGCACAATAAATATCAAACCAAATCCAAACGGTATGGTTGAAGATGGACTTGGCGAATATATTATCGCTGAAGGTTTCCCTTGCGAAATGCCTGTACTTACACAGGAGCTTGCAGCAAATGTGGGCGGTCCTGTTTATGAAATTGCGGCAGTATCATTCTTTGATGAACCTGAAGCGCCTGAAGTATACGGCTTTGATGATCCATATATGACAATTAACCTTACTGACACAACAGGCTATGCCTGTTCAATTGTGATTGGTGACGAAGCAAACGAAGGCGAAAGATACGCACAGTTCAGCGAAAAGGACTATGTTTGTACAGTAAGCACTGCAAAAACAGACCTTATCTACAATGTTGACGTGTTCGATATTATCGGCAGATACTATGTAAACGACAATCTTGGAAAGATTTCAACTATCGGTTTTGTGGCAGATGGAACAGAAACAATGTTTGCTGTTGATGCGGCAAATGGCAAGATTTTCAAGAACAACATTGAAGAAGATGTTGAAAAGTTCAGCCAGTTATTTACTAAGCTTACAATGCTTACAATTGATGGCAGAACAGATGACGATTTCGGCACAAAAGTGTTTGAAATGGACATTAAGTATGCTGACGGCAGAGTTCAGGAAATTGACTTTATGGAATACAACAGTAACTTCTACGGAGTAGTTATAAACGGAGAAAAAGCTGCAGTTTCCGGCAAGAAAATGATGGACGATTTTATAAACGCAGTTAAAAATTATTGATAATAAAAAAGACGAAGATTAAAACTCTTCGTCTTTTTGTTTTACTATCAAAGGTGTTTTGTTTTTGGTTGGACGTGGGTATTTTTTTGTAGGTGGAGGTGTTTCCATTTCGCAGAAGGTACATATTCCGCGAGTATCAAGAAGTATAAAGTCGTTAAGGCATTGTTTTTCAGAATTGTGTGTGCAGAATGTGTTGTTGCACATGATGTGTTTTGTTTCTTCCATAAAATCACCCCAATTACAATATATCTTAGAAAGTTTATATGGTCAATATATAAGAGATGTATAATTTATAAGCGATATGCAACATATAGTATATATTATAGAATTTAATTGGGTGATTTTATGATATGCTATACTCCATTTTGGGAAACGCTTAAAAATAAAGAGATTACAACATATAAACTGACAAAATATCACAATATAAGCAACGGCACGCTTTACAGAATGAGAAGAAATAAGCCTCTTTCTACACAAACAATAAATGATTTGTGTAAAATTCTTGGCTGCCGCGTGGAAGATATACTTGTGTATGTTGATGAAGAATAAAGATGAAGGCTTTCGGCGGAAGGTTTTCATCTTTTTTCATGTACTTTTTACGCAAAAAGTAT
>JAFYQL010000062.1 GCA_017547125.1 Bacillota bacterium | reverse complement strand
TATATTCTTGGCAGAAAGCCTGTTATCAAGGCAGTGGGATGTGACAAGGAAAAAAGCGACAGTCTTGAGATGATGGTGGAAAAGGTCTGCATGGAAGACTTTAATATGGTGCTTCAGGATCTTATGACAGGGGCAAGCAACAAGGGGTTTGAATGTGTTCACGTTTATTATGACGAGAAAGGAAAGCTTTGTTATACCATTGTGCCGGCAGAGGAGATTATTCCTATTTATGATAGCAGGTATGAAAATGAGCTGGAGCAGGTAATAAGATATTATGACACTGTGGTGATGAGAAACGGGCAGAAATATCTGAGAAAAAGAATTGAATGGTGGACAAAAGACGACGTTACATACTTTGTGGAAGATGACAACAGAAACTATGTGATGGATATGGGAATGGAGCATAATCCTTGTCCGCACTGGTGGGGTGTGAGCACAGAGGACGGATATGAGACTGAAAGAGAGGCACACGGCTGGGGCAGAGTGCCTTTTGTTATATTGAAAAATAATGGAAAGGGTACAACTGACCTTGAGGGCATAAAGGGGCTTATTGATGCCTATGACATGCTGAGTAGTGAAGGCGTGAATAACCTTACTGACCTTGTAGAACTTTATTGGGTTATTCAGGGGTATGGCGGAGAGACTGCTGCGGCCATTGCGAAGAAGCTTCAGATAAACAAGGCAGTACACATAAATGACAACGGCGGTGCTGTGGAAGCAAAGCAGACAGAGCTTAGCATGGAAGGCAGACTTGAATTTATGAAGATGCTGAGAAGAGATATTTTTCAGTTCGGTCAGGGTGTTGACCTTGATGTGGACAGGCTGTCTAATGCACCGAGCGGTGTTTCATTGAGATATCAGTATACTTTGCTTGACCTTAAGGCTGACAGTGTGATTACAAGGCTTAAGAAAGCAATCAAAGAATTACTGTGGTACATAGTTGAGGATTACAACATGAAGCATGAGACAGAGTTTGACAGTGAGGACCTTAGGGTAAGCATTAAGAAAAACATGATTACAAATGATTATGAAACAGTGCAGATGATAAACATGAGCAACGAACTTTTAAGCCGTGAAACACTTTTGAGCATGCATCCTTTTGTTGAAGAGGTTGGAAGCGAAAAGTACGAAAGCGGAATTTAAAAATATGGGAGGGACGGCGGGAATATTCTGAAAGGAGTTGAAAATATGATCTGGCTTAAGGAATTGCTTAAGGAAAGAGAAGATGCCGATGAGCTTGTGAAACTTATTGGGAGTGAAGTTGAAAAGCGATACGGCATGGGTGCAAGAAGAAGTAATGAGTATGAAAAGGAAATTGCTATGCTCAGAGGTGAAATTGCATCTGTAAGAAAAGAACACGCCATAGAAAAAGAAATTATGGCGCAGGGCGGAAGAAATGCCAAAGCAGTAAGAGCTCTTATGGAGGAAAACATGGTTGAAACTGATGCAGAGGGAAGAGTTGTGAGAATTGACCTGGATAAAATCAAAAAGAGCGATCCTTATTTATTTAAGGAGATTAAAAATGTGATGGAAGGCAGTCCACAGGACAAAAGCAGCAGAAGAAAAAGCGAAAGAAATGTGTTTTTTGAAAGCGCAAGAAGGGCTGCAGGGATTAAGGGTTAAGATTTAAGGAGGATATTTAAAATGGCAAACAGTATTGATTATGCAAGCAGATTTCTGCCTGTAATTGATGACATTTACAAAGAACAGAGCGTGACAGAAGGCCTTGATACTAACACAATGGCTGACTTCAGCGGTGCTAACGAAATTAAGGTGCTTAAGGTGGAAACAACAGGTTTAGGTGATTATAGCAGAATTGGCGGCTATCCTACAGGCGACATTATTGCATCATGGGAAACAATGAAGCTTACGCAGGAAAGAGGTAAGGAAATTTCTATCGACAGAATGGACGATGAAGAAACACTTGGCGTTGTATTTGGCACAGTGACAGGCAACTTTATGAGAGAATGGGTTATTCCTGAAATTGATGCTTACAGATTTGCTAAGTATGCATCAAGCGAGCACATTATGAAAAAGACTGAAACACTTACTAAGGAAAACGTTATGGAAGCTATTGACAATGCAGTTATGGCTATGGACGAAAACGAAGTTCCGCAGGAAGGCAGAGTACTTTTTGTTAACAGTGATTTAAAGCCTGTGCTTAACGGTGCACTTGAAAGACAGTGGGGTAACGAAGATGTGGCTAACACAGTTATCAACGGCTACAATAACATGAAGGTTGTGTATGTTCCTAAAAACAGATTCTACACAAAAATTACTATGAATGACGGCGCAGCATCTTGTGGTTATGCCAAGGCTGAAGACGGCAAGGATATCAACTTTATGATTGTTTATCCGCAGGCACTTGTTCAGGCGAAAAAATTTGTTATGCCTAAGATTTTTTCACCGGATGAAAACCAGAAAATGGACGCTTGGCTTTTCCAGTTCAGACTTTACCACGATGCATTTGTTTATGAAAACAAGGCTAAAGGCGTTTACTTAAGCGAAAGAGCATAAATGAGGTGAGTAAGGTGGACAGAACAGAAAACCTTGAGAAACTGGCTTTATTATGTGGAAAAAATGAGTGCGGCGAGGCGCTTGAGTTTGTTTATGACTATGCTGAAAGGCTGATTAAAAACTATTGTGGTATTGAAGAAATTCCGGAAGAACTGGAAGAGACTTTGCTTGATATGGCCTGTGAAATAGCAAAGAAGTGTGCTTATGGCGAAGATGGTCAGGGCGGAAGTGTCAAGAGCATAAAAGAAGGCGATGTGAGTGTGAGTTTTGGCGGAGATGACGGATTTTTGGGGCTGAAAGACTTTGAAAAGCAGCTTATGGCTTTCAGGAGGCTGAAATGGTGATGAGAATTGCAGGAAGTATTCTGAAGGCACTTTTTGACGGCAAGTGCGACATTTACAGGTATGAGGAAAACAAAGATGAGCACGGTGTGACGAGGCTTGAAATGAAGAAAATTTGCGAAGGCGAAAAGTGCAGAGTGAGTTTTCTGAAGAGTGGAAGTGCAAAGGAAAGCCAGAGCGTGACAACTGCAAAGCAGGGAATAAGGATTTTTCTGATGAAGGACTGTGAGATTATGAGTGGAGATGTGCTTGAAATTGAGCAGAATGGCAGAAAAGAAAAGTACAGAGCCTGCGGGCAGATAAAGGTGTATGGCACTCACAAGGAAGCAGAGCTTGATATTTATGATGAGAGTATATAAATATGAATGACGTTATAAAAAATGGTATTGCTGAGGCTATCAGAAGAGGCTTTGGCGATGAATACAGCATATATGCTGACAATGTTGAGCAGGGTATGAAAAAGCCTTGTTTTTTTATTTTGAACAAAAAATGTGTGTTTGAAAGGCTGCTTGGGAAAAGGGCTGCGGTGACTTACAGATACGGCATTGAGGTGTATGAGCAAGACAGAGAAAAGCTTGAAAAAATGCTTGTAAAGTTATTTGGGTGCATGGACATGATAAGCACTGCTGAGGGAAAAATGTTTGGAAGAAACATGAGTTTTTCTATTGAGAAAGGCAAAGGAAATTTTGAAGTAGACTTCAGATGCGTGGTTATGTTTGAAGAAGAAAAAAGTGAATATATGGAAGTTTTGGAAAGAGAGGATGTGTGAATATGGCGCTTGGCGGTGGTGTGTTTTTAACTGAAAACAAAGTGCTTCCGGGAAGTTATATCAATTTTACAAGTGCTGCAAGGGCAGATGCATCTTTAAGCGACAGAGGTGTGGCGGCAGTAGCCGTTGAACTTGACTGGGGCGTTGAGGGTGAAGTTTTTTGCGTGACAGCAGACGAGTTTTTAACTGACAGCAGTGAGATTTTTGGCTATCAGTATACTGATGAGAAGGTTAAAGGCATCAGAGATTTATTTAAAAATGCCGGCAAATGTTATTTTTACAGAACAAATGGCGGAAACAAGGCATCTTGTGGTTTTGGCGAGGCAAGATACAGCGGCGTGAGAGGCAACAGTATTATTATTGCGGTGGCTGAAGACGGCGATGAATTTGCTGTGGATACATATTTTGACGGCAGAAATATTGACAGTCAGAAGGTTACATCTGCAGAAGAACTTGAGGACAATGCTTATGTTGTATTTGACAAAGAGGCTGAACTTTATGCGACTGCAGGAATGAATATGACAGGCGGTTCAAACGGCAGTGCTGACAGTGGAAAACACCAGGAATTTATGGACAAGATTGAAAGCTTAAGTTTCAATACATTAGGCTGTTTAACTGGTGATGACGGTGTGAAGGACCTTTATGTTGATTTTACAAAAATGATGAGAGAAACATACGGCATTAAGTTTCAGACTGTTGTTTACAGAAAGGCTGCTGAAAACGAAGGCATTATCAATGTGTGGAACAAGGCTGTGGGCGAAAATGAGAAAGAGCATGAGCTTGTATGGTGGGTTACAGGTGCAAGTGCAGGCTGCGAAATAAACGAAAGCCTTACTAACAAGGAATATGACGGTATGTTCAAGGTGGACACAGTTTTCAAGCAGAGAGAACTTGAAGAAGGTATCAGAAACGGCAGATTTATGTTCCACAGAGCAGGCGAAAAGGTGCGTGTGATTGAGGATATCAACAGTCTTACTGAGTTTTCTGTGCAGAAAAATGAAGATTTTTCTTACAACCAGATTGTGAGAGTTATTGATCAGATTGGTAATGACATTGCAGTTATGTTCAATGAAAAATATCTTGGAAAGGTGCAGAACAATAATGCCGGCAGACTTGCTTTCTGGAATGACATTGTGACATACAACAGGGAACTTGAAAGACTTGGGGTTATTGAAAATTTTATGGCTGAGGATGTGGTTGTTGAAATGGGCAAAGACAAGAAAAGCGTGAAGGTTACAAACCCTATTGAAGTGGTATGTGCAATGAGCAAATTATACATGACAGTTATTGTGGAATGAAAGAGGTGATTTAATGGCAGCTATTATGAATGTGAAAGATGCTGTATCGGCATCTCTGGCAGAATGTTATGTGACTATTGAGGGCAAAAGATATAACTTTATGCAGGCTATTGACCTTGAGGCGAAGATGGAAAAAAGCAAAAAGCTTGTGCCTATTCTTGGAAAGACTGGCAAGGGTAACCGTTCTTCAGGCTGGAAAGGCAAAGGCAAGGCTAAGTTTTATTACAACAGTTCGCTGATGAGAGAAATTTTATATAAGTTTAAGGTAAATGGCGAAGACATGTATTTTGATATGCAGATTACAAACGAGGACCCTACAAGTGATGTGGGAAGACAGAGTATTATTCTTAAAGAATGCAATCTTGACGGCGGTGTGCTTGCTAAATTTGACGCAAATGCGGATTATCTTGACGAGGATTTTGAATTTACATTTGAAGACTGGGAAATGCCTGAAAAATTCAGCGTTTTAAGCGGTATGTAAAATTGAAAGCCGCTGCAAATTAAGTTTGCAGCGGCTTTTATTATGGAGGAAAAGATGAAGCTGGAAGTTTTTTTGAAGCAGAACAGAATTGAAAAAGAGAATATATTTTTTGCGGCAAGTGACAGGTTTTGTGAAGACGGCAAGGCTGTTTTGTGGGAAATAAGATGCATAAATGCCGAGGAAGATATAAGGATAAGAGAAGGCTGTATGAAGAATGTTTTTGATGAAGGCAGAAGAAATATGAAGGCTGTTTTTGACGGAAGAATGTACGGCCTTAAGCTTTGTGCAGCGGCTACGGTTTTTCCTGACCTTAAGGATGTGAGACTGCAAGAAAGTTATGGCGTGATGGGAGAAGAAAAACTTCTTGGGAAGATGCTTGGCAGCGGAGAATATGAGAGATATCTTGCGAAAGTGCAGGAAGTGAACGGCTTTATGAAAAGCGACGCTGAGCTTAAAAATGAAGCAAAAAACTTATAACGGAGGGCGGCTATGATGTGGCGCTTGCCTGCTGTGCCCTCCGTAGATGGGGAATGATGCCAGGTGAATTTGTGAAGCTAAGCAGAGAGGAAAAGGCTTTTATTGCGGCATTTATTGAGTGTGAAAGAGAAAATAAGGGCAGGAGGTGACTTATGTACGAGATTTATTTGGGAAATATTTTGTTTCCGGTGGCACCGGAAAAGATTACATATAAGACCAGAAGCAGAAATACTGTTGTGGAAATGATAAACATGGAAGAAATAAGCCGTTTGAAAACGGGCGGACTTACAGAGTATAGTTTTGATGTGCTTTTGCCCGGCACAAGAGTGCCTTATGCCAAGTATGAGGCATCTTTTAAGGAGCCGTATGAGTACATTGAGCAGATGGAAGAGATGATGAAAGAGTGCAGTCCTGTGCTTTTTAGAATGGTGCGAAAAGGTGTGCCAAAGGGGAGAAAGGTTTCTTCTGTTAAGAAAACTGTTACGGTGGAAGGATTTTCGGTTACAGAGGCGGCTGATGAGGGCTTTGATGTGGTGCTTGGAATTGTGCTGAGGGAATATGGTGCGGCGCAGAGCATAAAAAGAGAGATGCAAAGTAGTTTTGAGAGTGCGGAAGATGTGCGTGAGAGCAGAAAAAGTGCAGAAAGTTATGTTGTTAAAGAAGGCGACAATCTGTGGAAGATTTGCAGGCAGATGCTTAATGACGGAAGCAAGGCATATGAAGTGGCAAGGTTAAACGGCATAGGTAATCCTGATTTGATTTATCCGGGGCAGGTGATAAGGCTTGAGTAGGGTGAGGATAGAAATAAGCAACAAAGGGGTTATTTATGAGCCGATAATTGTTGGAAAATGCGAGATTGACCTTTGCAGAAGCGGTTATGCGGGGAAGGCAGTTTTCAGAGTGCTGAAGGATCGTGTCATTGATTTTACAGAAGGTAACGAAGTGAGAATTTTTGTGAATGACGTGGGATTTTTCAAGGGCTATGTGTTTTCGAAAAACAGGGACAAGGACGATATTATTACGGTTTTGTGCTATGACCAGATAAGATACCTTAAAAACAAAGGTACGTATGTGTTTGATTATAAAAAGGCTTCGGAGATTATAAAAATAATTGCGGGAGACTGGAAAATTGAGTGCGGAAATATTGCTGACAGCGGATATGTTATA
>JAFYQL010000061.1 GCA_017547125.1 Bacillota bacterium | reverse complement strand
CTTTTTTGGCTCTCTTAAGGTTTTCAAGGCCCTCTACAGTCATAACAGGCTGTGTAAGGAAAGCATACATGCCGTTTTCTTCTTTGTCCTTGGCTACCTTAAGCTGAACATCAAAGTTGAGTGCATTGATATTAAGAGCGCCGTAGATAGTCATGTTGTTGACGTCAAATGTTGTTTCGTTAAGGTTTGAGATATACTTTGCAAGCATGCGTGAGTTAAAGTTGAACACACTCTTTATTTCGCTTCTTTCGGCTGTTGGTATAGGGTCACCGGTAACAACAAGCACGTTGTCCACACCTTCTGCATTAAGACCAAGAAGAAGTGCCTTTGTGGCGTTGATATTTCTGTCTCGGCAAGTCATGTGCGGAAGTATATCCATATCAAGTTCTCTTTTAAGTTTGCAAGCAAGAAGACTGCTGTCTACCCTTGCCTTTGCAATAGGACAGTCTGCAATAGTCATAACGTCAATGCCTTTTTCACGAAGCATTTTTGCGCCTTCCATAAATTTTGCAATGTTAGATGTAAGAGGTGAATCAAGTTCAACCGCTATAACTTTTTTGCCTGCTTCAAGTTTATTTTTAAATCTGTTTTCACGTTTTTCAACAGAATATACATCGGCTTTGTCTTTCTTTTCATCAAGTTTGCCTTCTCTGTGGGCAAGGCCTATTCTTTCAGCCATAAGGCCTATATGCTCAGGTGTTGTACCACAGCATCCGCCGATAATCTTTATTCCCTGATGAACAATATCTTCTGCTTCCATAGCAAAATAATCAGGGCTGCTGCCAAAGAATGTTCTGTTATGAACTACTGTAGGATATCCTGCATTAGGCATAACCGAAAGGCGCATATTGCCTATTTTATACTGCTTTATAAACTGAAGCATGTGTCTAGGACCGGAGACACAGTTGATACCAACATAGTCAATGTTTTCATCTTTTGACATATCCTTAAGTATATCGTAGCCAAAAATACCGCTTCTTGTATAGCCGTCAGGCTGAACGGCAAATGATGTTATTATAAAAGCATTTTCATTTCTTTCTTTTATGTACTTTGCAAGTTCTTTAAGGCATTCTTCGTCGCTGAATGTTTCAAAAAGGAAATTTTCAGCACCAAGAGAAAGGAATATATCAATGTTTCTGATATACATTTCTTTGTTCGCCTTCTGGCTGAAGCCCTGTACAGGACCAATGTCTGCAAAAACAAAGGCATTGTTATCAGCCGCTTTCACTGCAACATCCCATCCGGCTTTAATAACCTCTTCAAGAAGTTTTTCATCTCCGCCAAATTCCATAAGGTTTGCCGCAAATGTGTTTGTTTTAATAGCCTTACAGCCTGCATCTATATATTCCTTGTGGATATCATAAACAAGACGGCTGTCCTTTATATTTGCAAGTTCACACTTTTCATACGAGGTTTTATATTTTGCTGCAAAGTATGTGCCCATACTGCCGTCAAAAATAAGTATATTTTCATTAAGATATTCTCTTATCTTCATAAAATCACCCCTTTATCCAAGAACTGCTTTTGCCGCATCAACAGCCTGTTTTGCATCCTTTGCATAGTAGTCAGCGCCGATTTCCTTTGCATATTCTTCTGTAAGCACCGCACCGCCAACAACTATCTTGCAGTCGTGTCCGCTTTCACGCAGTGCATCTATAGTGTTTTTCATACTTTCAACAGTTGTTGTCATAAGTGCGCTTAAGCCAACAAGCTTAACGTCCTCTCTGATTGCAGTTTCAACCACGTCTTTTTCAGAAACATCTTTTCCAAGGTCAATTACCTGATAGCCATAGTTTTCAAGTATAACCTTAACTATGTTTTTACCGATGTCGTGAATATCGCCCTTTACTGTGGCAAGTATAATCTTGCCCTTTGAAACAGACTCACTGCCCTTTGAAAGTATGCTTGCCTTTATAACATCAAAAGCTTCGCAGCTTGCAGTGGCTGAATTTATAAGCTGAGGAAGGAAAATTTCCTGTTTTTCATATCTTTCCCCAACCTTATCAAGCACAGGAATGAGTATGTCGTTTATAATTTCCAGTTCAGTTTTTTCTGTAAGAAGTTTTTCTGTTATTTTTCTTGTTTCTTCCTTAAGGCCCTTTGAAACGGCATATTCAATATCGCCGAAAGTATTTGTTTCCTTCTTTTCAGGCGCAGTTGAAGTTACCACTGTTTCTGTTTTTCTGCCTGAAAAACGTGCAATATATTTTTCACTGTCTCTATCTTCTCCGCTTAAAACCTTGAAAGAATAAATAGCGTCCATAATTGCTGTCTGGTTAGGGTTTACGATAGGAAGGTCAAGACCCATAGCCATAGCCTGTATAAGGAAGTTTGTTGTGATAAATTCTCTTTCCGGAAGACCGAATGAGATGTTTGAAACACCAAGTACAGTATGGAGACCAAGTTTGTCTTTTATCATTTTCACTGCCTTAAGTGTTTCCTGCGCCTGTTCCTGCTGGGCAGAAACTGTAAGTGTAAGACAGTCGATAAATACGTCTTCTTTTTTGATTCCGTGCTTAAGTGCGTTTTCAAGTATTCTTTCAGCAATAGCAAATCTTTCTTCTGCTGTCTGAGGAATACCGTTCTGGTCCATAGTAAGACCAACAACTGCCGCACCGTATTTTTTAACGATAGGAAGTATTTTGTCCATAACCTCCTGCTCGCCATTTACACTGTTTACAATAGCCTTGCCGTTGCATACACGAAGACCTGCTTCAATAGCCTCTGCATTTGATGAGTCAATCTGAAGAGGAAGATTAAGCACAGACTGAAGTATTTTTACTGTCTTAATCATCATTTCCTTTTCGTCAATTCCTGGAAGTCCAACATTTACGTCAAGTATATCTGCCCCTGCATCCGCCTGCTCAATGCCTCTTTCGGCAATATATTCAAGGTCACACTCACGAAGTGCCTGCTGAAATCTCTTTTTGCCTGTAGGGTTTATTCTTTCGCCGATAACTCTTACACCGTTGATATCAACAACCTTTGATGGTGTGCAGAGCACAGAAGAATATCTGAAATCTCTTTCTTCAGGAGAAATTTCGCTCATTTTTGTGCATACCGATTTGATATAGTCAGGGTTTGTTCCGCAGCATCCGCCAAGTATTCTTACTCCGCAGTCTGCATATGGCTTCATAAGTGCGCCAAATTCTTCTGCATCAATGCTGTATGTGTTGTCCGCAGGGTTTGGAAGACCTGCGTTTGCTTTTATGATAACAGGAAGGCTTGTAGCCTTAGTAAGCCTCTGTGCAAGAGGAAGAATTTCCTTTGGACCCATTGAGCAGTTGATACCTACTGCATCAACTCCAAGGCCTTCAAGCACAATCGCCATAGATTCAACACTGCATCCTGTAAATGTTCTGCCTGTTTCTTCAAATGTCATGGTTACAAAAACAGGAAGAGATGTGTTTTCTTTTGCCGCAAGCACGCCCGCCTTTACTTCGTAAAGGTCTGTCATAGTTTCAAACACAACAAGGTCAGCGCCTGCTTTTTCGCCTGCAATAACCATTTCCTTGAAAATATCGTATGCTTCTTCAAATGTGAGAGAGCCTGCAGGTTCAAGAAGCTCGCCAATAGGGCCGATATCAAGGGCCGCAAAAGCCTTGCCGTCGCATGCTTTTTTAGCAATGCCGATAGCCGCCTCAACAACTTCTTCTGTATTGTATCCTGTGCCTTCAAGTTTATGTCTGTTTGCACCAAATGTGTTGGCATAAACTATGTTGCTTCCGGCATTTATATATTTTTTGTGTATTTCCATAATTACATCAGGGTTTGTAATACAAAGCGCCTCTGGTCTTTCGCCAAGCTTAAGTCCTGCTGACTGAAGCATAGTACCCATTGCACCGTCAAGAAATACAAATTTATTTTCAAGTAAGTTTTTAATTGTCATCACAGTTTCTGCCTTCTTTCCTGTATATACATTCTTTATTTAAACTGCAGTTTTCACAGTTTGCTTTATCTCTTTTCTGTTTTTTGTCCGAAAATCCTATTATTGCCGTCACGGATTTTACGGGT
>JAFYQL010000060.1 GCA_017547125.1 Bacillota bacterium | reverse complement strand
GCCTTAACATTCTGCATAAGTACGTTTACTGAAAGAATTTCACCACTTCCGTCTGGTGTTGAAATTATATCACCAACACTTGGAAGTTTTTTGTTAAGTTCTTCGTAAACTTCTTCTTCATATTTAAGACAACACATAAGTCTGCCACAGATACCGCTGATTTTTGTTGGGTTAAGTGAAAGATTCTGTTCCTTTGCCA
Source organism: Bacillota bacterium (assembly GCA_017547125.1). Taxonomy (GTDB): domain Bacteria; phylum Bacillota; class Clostridia; order Lachnospirales; family Anaerotignaceae; genus HGM11808. The sequence goes on along the minus strand of JAFYQL010000060.1, from coordinate 2,334 downwards.
TTTTGATTGACACAGGGTGGAAATCTCCGAGGAAAGTTGCACAGCAAAGGCTTCTTCCGCAGATGCCGATACCATTAAGCATTTTTGCCTCGTCTCTTACACCAATCTGACGAAGTTCAATTCTTGTTCTGAAAACTGCAGCAAGTTCTTTTACAAGTTCTCTGAAGTCAACTCTGCCGTCTGATGTGAAATAGAAAATAAGTTTGTTATGGTCAAATGTAATTTCAACATCAACAAGCTTCATATCAAGCTGGTGCTTAAGAATTTTTTCTTCACAGATAGCAAAAGCTTCTTTTTCTTTTTCTCTGTCTTCGATGCACTGTGCATCATCTTCAGGTGTACCAATACGGATAACCTTTTTGAGCGGTGTGAAGATTTCGTTGTCTTCAACCATTGTGTTGCCTTTTACAACACTGCCGTATTCAACACCTCTTGCTGTTTCAACTACGGCCTTCATGCCTTCTTCTATCTTAAGACCGTCCGGATCAAAATAATAAACCTTGCCGGCCTTTTTAAATCTTATACCTACTACTTCTGTCATTGTTTTCTCCTTAAAATTTATATAAAAACTTTCAGTTCATATTTATCCATTTTTGATTTTATCACGGTTTGCACCCTTTGTAAACAAAGGTATTGTGGCTTTACCGCCATCATTTATCATTAAATTTCATCAGCATAACTTCCATTGCAAGCGCAAAGTTTGCATTTGATTTAAGCTGCATCTGTGCTTCTTTAACTGCATCGCATCTTGCAATAATTTTTTCAGCAGAAAGTTTTCTTGAAAGCTTTTTGATATCGTCCATAAGGTCCTTCTGAATAACAAGGCTCTTGTCCTTTGTTGTATTATAAACAAGCACATCTCTGAAAAACATTTCTGCAACATCAAGCATTGCGCTGTCGCCCTTGTATGCTTCAAGTTTTTTGGCACAGTTCATTGCCTCTATAACTCCGCCGGCAGAAGATTCCATTATGCACTCAAGCACAGTTTTTCTCTTTTCGGCAAAGTCTTCGCTGTTCATAAGTTCAACGGCTTTTCCTATGCATCCCTGTGAATATTCAGCATAAAAGTCAGCCTTTTCAACATCAGCGTTTTCATTTCCGATAAGGTAGTCTTTAACTTCACCTGCAGAAAGCGGATTAAGCTTAAGGTTTACGCATCTTGAAACTATAGTTGGAAAAAATGCATCAGCACTTTCAGCAAGAAGCAGAATAACAACATAGTGCGGAGGCTCTTCAAGGGTTTTAAGAAGTGCATTTTGCGCCTGCACAGTCATTGTATCTGCATTTTCAACTATAAAAACCTTATATCTATATTTGTACTGTTTTATTTCACTATGTTTTATAAGCTGCTCTCTTATATCATCAACGCCAAGTGACTTTGTTTTTGTTGGCACAACATAAAAAACGTCAGGGTGATTTCCGCTGTCAAAGCTGCGGCAGGAAATACATTTTCCACAACTGTCACCATCATACTCTTCGCACTGAAGTGCACGCGCAAAAGCATCGGCAACTGTTTTTTTTCCTATGCCGTCAGGTCCGCTTATGATATAGGCATGAGATGTTTTGCCGTTTCTTAAAGCCGATTTTAAGTTTTTAATTATGTGTTCATGCCCTTTGACAGACCCGAAATTTTTCATACTATCATTCTCACTTTAAAATTTCTTCTACTGCAGCAAGTACGTCTTTATGTACTGTTTCAATATCATTTTCTGCATTAATTCTTTTAATTCTTTCAGGATATTTTTCGCAGAGTGCTTTATATCCGTTATAAACCTTGTAATGGAAATCCATCTTTTCCTGCTCAATTCGGTCTAACTGATGCATGTTTTTCTTTCTTGCAATACCTGCTTCAGGTGTAATGTCAAAAAAGAGTGTGATATCAGGCACAAGACCGCATACAGCATATTTGTTTATGCTTTCAATCATTTCCATATCAAGTCCTCTTGCGTATCCCTGATATACAACACTGCTGTCAACAAATCTGTCGCAGATAACAAACTTGCCTTCATTAAGGGCCGGAATGATTTTTTCTTCAACGTGCTGAGCACGGCTTGCAGCATAAAGCATTGCTTCAGTTGTATCTGTCATTTCCTTGTTTTCAGCATCAAGTATAATTTCTCTTAATTTTTCGCTTATTTTTGTTCCGCCCGGTTCTCTTGTAACCACAACTTCAATACCTTTTTCTTCAAGATATTTTATAAGCATGTCCATCTGAGTGCTTTTTCCTGCACCGTCAGTACCTTCAACTGTTATAAATTTTCCCCTCATAATGCACCTCTGAATTTCAAATATTCATAATAGTATAGTATATCATAAAAAAGATTCATAACAAAT
>JAFYQL010000059.1 GCA_017547125.1 Bacillota bacterium | reverse complement strand
TTGCTTGTGCTTGGCATAATATGCTCAATTACAGGGCTTTTTAGTCTTAATGTAGCTGCATTTATTGGAGGAGCAGTATTTGTGATACTCAAGGTTTTTGAATATGTGTCAAAAACAGCAGCACTGCTTCCTTTTGCTGACATTCATACAGGCAATTTGGGTTTGATATTTGCAGTTTTGTATTATATACTTATTATACTTTTACTGACGGATAAGCTTAAAGGCTTCAAAAAGACAGCCATAATTTCTGCAGATGTGATGTGTATATCTGCGCTTCTTCTCGGCAACCGTTTTGTACTCAAAAATAACGTCATAGACTTTATTGATGTGGGACAAGGCGATAGTGCCATAGTACGCACATATGACGGAGGAGTTTATGTGTTTGATACTGGCGGAATTTACACCGATGGTGATAACACAGGCAAGAATATAATAATTCCGTATCTCGACTATTACGGTAAAGACACCATAGACGTGCTTTTTATCTCTCATCCCGACAATGACCATTGCGGCGGTGCAGTTGAGCTGATGGAAAACATCAATGTAAGAAAACTTGTTGTTGCAGGCTACGATTATGGCGAAAATGCTTTGCTTGAAAGTATGCTTTCATCAGCCGAAGAAAATGGTGTTGAGGTTGAGCGCATAAATGCGGGCTATAAAGCAGAAGGCAAAGGCGGATTTGAATTTGAATGCATTTATCCTTTAAGCAGTAAACTTTCGCCTGAAGATGATGATAATAACGGCTCTATGGTTATAAAACTTAAATGTGGAGACAGGAGCATGCTTTTTACGGGCGATATAGACGAAAATGATGAAAAGTTTCTTCTCTTCGCAGAGACGGATCTGAAATGTGATGTGCTTAAGGTTTCGCATCACGGCTCAAAGTATTCAAGCACAGAGGAATTTATAAATAAAACAGATGCAGATTTTGCAGTTATATCCTGCGGAGAAAACAACACTTACGGACACCCTGACGGCGAAGTTGTGAAAAGACTTGAGGATAAGGGCAGCAAGGTTTTTATAACTGCAGAAAACGGAGCAGTAAGATTTATAACAAATGGAAAAACACTTAAAGCGGAGGAATAACACATGAGTTCTTTGAAAGAAGATATCAAATCAAAACAATTTAAAAAATGCTATCTTCTTTTTGGAGAAGATCAGTTCCTTATGGCGAAGGCGCAGAAAGACCTTGAAAATGCCGTTGTTGATGAAATGGCGGCGGTTATGAACAGAGACTTTTTTGATGGAGCTTCTGACATAGGCAAGGTTATGGATGCTGCGGAAACTATGCCGTTTTTAAGCGATATGCGTCTTGTTGTTGTCAAAGACAGTGGTCTTTTTGATGACGGAAGGAGCAGGGATACAGAAAAAATGGCTGAATATATAGCCAACATACCTGACAGTACATGCATTTTGTTTGCTGAAAAGAAGGTTAAGAAAAACAACAGACTCTACAAGGCGGTTGCAAAGGTCGGCACAGCAGAAGAATTCGGCAAGCTTACAGAAGGTGAGGCTGCAAAGGTAATTGCGGCTATACTCAAGAGAGAAAAAATAAACTGTTCTTCTGCCCTTGTGTATTACATCATTCACTCTGTGGGCTGCGATATGGCGTCCCTTGAAAAAGAAGTTACAAAGCTTATTGCATATAAAGGCGAAGGCGGTACAGTTGAACAGGAAGATATAGATGCCGTTTGCACCAAAACCCTTGAAGCAAAGGTTTTTGATATGGTAAAGGCCATCGGAATGAGAAATCCTTCTCAGGCTATAAAAATATACCGAACACTTATAATGTTCAACGAAGCACCGATCAAGATATTTGCTCTTGTTATAAGACAGTTCAAAATTATGCTTCAGTGCAAGGTGCTTTCATCAGAGGGCAAAAACCTGAACGAAATAAAGGAAATAACAGGACAAAACTACTATGCAGTTAAGGAATGCACAGAGCAGAGCAGAAACTTTACTGCAGAAGCACTTAAAAATGCAGTTTACGAATGCCTTGAAACAGATACCGCAATAAAAAGCGGCAAAATTGACGCGGAAGCGGCAGTTGAACTTATAATTGCAAAATACAGTATGTAATAAAATGAAGAAAGGCTTGTTTTTAGATTATACAAAAAGCAGGCCTTTAATTTTTTGCTTTATAGACTGAAAGGAATTGCCTGGGCATAGGTACTGTATTTGTTTGTAGATTATTGTGTTGACTTTTCAGTTTGTTTTTCTTACAATTATATATTATAAAGAAAAAAGGTATACGGAGTGGGGGTTGCGTAATGCCAGCAGATATTAAGTTTTTAACAATCGAAGATGTAAGTGAAATGCTTCAGGTTACACGTACAACAGTTTACAACCTCAAAAAACAGGGTCTTCCTTTCATTAAAATCGGCAAAAATATTCGTTTCGACCAGGAAGAAGTTGTGAAATGGGTTCGTTCAAACAGCCGCAGTGCAGCTGAAAAATAATTTTGACACCGGATGGTGAAAACCATTGATTAATACATTAGTTTTATTTCCAATTATTTATATCGTAGTGTTATTTCTGTTAAGTGCTTTTTTTGTTAAAAGAGCACTTAATTCTTATGAAGAATATACTTTATGCGGAAGAAATCTGACTATAGGGTATATTATCTTTACCTACCTTGGCACATGGGTAGGGGGCGGCACAATTATAGGCCTTGCGGGAAGGGCGTATGACCACGGCGCAGTAAGCTACTGGGTTTTTGCTTCATCCTGTCTGGTCAGTTTTTTGTTTGCATTCGTTTTTATTACCAGAATAAGAAAACTCAAACTTAACAGTATAGGCGATATGTTTGCCAAAAGATATCCGCAGCATAATGAAGCAGTAAGAATGCCGGTGGCATTTAGCCTTGTTGTGCGTAATGTAACTATGATAGGCATGCAGTTTGCGGCAGTTTCATATCTTGTGTCGTATGCTTTTAATATAAGCTTTGCTTTGTCGGCAGTTATTACCTTTGTTGTTATCACAGCATACACTGTTTTAAGTGGCTTCTGGAGCATAGTAAGTACAGATATTTTTCAGGGCATTCTTCAGACCATTGGTCTTTTGCTTATTATTTGGCTTTGTGTACGTGCAGTTGGCGGCACCGATGACCTGATGAGCTTTTTTGTTGAAACAGGACAGGAAAGCCACCTTAAAATTATGGGCGGAAACTTTGGAAAATGGGCAAAGGATATGGCATTATATATGTTTTCTTTTGGTATGTTTTTCATTATGGGTGACGAATGCGACTGGGAGAGAATTTATGCTGCCAAAACAGACAAGGCGGCATTTTGGGGGTTCCTCATTCCCGTTACCATGATGCTTATAATACTTCTTACACCTACATATATAGGTGTATTTGAAAAAGCACTTGAGCTTGAGCCGAGAGAATCGGTAATGGTTGTTTATACATTCCTTATCAATATGGTTACACCTACTCTTGCGGCATTTATAATAGTAACTCTTCTTGCGGCAATGATGTCATCTGCAGACTCATATATGTTTGCAACGGGGGTAATTATTTCAAATGACATTGTAAAAAGATTTTTCAAGAAAGATGCATCTGACAAAGAACTTATTTTCTGGACAAGAACAGGCATCGTTGTGTCGGGCGTTATTGGACTTATTTTTGCAATCTGCCTTGAAGATATAGTAAAATTATGGATAGTGGGCATGGCAGTACCGGTGCTTATAGTTATTCCGGCTTATCTTTTTGCTTGGTTTTCAAATAAAGTAAACACAAAGGGTGTTCTTGTCGGCATGATTTTTGGCTGCGGATATACACTTGCCATAATCGTTTCAAAAACACCGCTTGATTATATGGCCATAATCACAGGAACTGTTTTTAATGCGGCAATAACATATCTTACATCTGTTGTGACCGGAGGAAATGACGAAACGCCGGAAATGAACTATAACTCTCAGATGTTTGAAGATACCAAACAAATACCAAGATAACCCAAAAGCTTCTTTGCTTATGTGCGAAGAGGCTTTATTTTTTGAAAAATATTTTATCTTAAAGATTTGCAAGGTAGACAGTAAGCCCTGTATACTGTTAAAATATATATAACTATTGTTTATTGGATTTATAATGATATTTGGAGGAACAGTTATGGAAATGAAAAAATTAGGTTTTGGTTTTATGCGTCTTCCTCTTTTAGATGCAAACGATGCAAAAAGTGTAGATAAAGAAACTCTCTGCAAAATGGTGGACACATTCCTTGAAAAAGGCTTTACATATTTTGACACTGCTTATATGTATCACGATTTCAAGAGTGAACTTTTCCTTAAGGAATGTCTTGTTGAAAGATACGACAGAGACAAATTCCAGGTTGCAACAAAGCTTCCTACAATGATGCTTAAATCTGAAGAAGACTGCCAGAGAATTTTTGATGAACAGTGCGAAAAATGCGGTGTTGAATTCTTTGATTATTATCTTCTTCACAACATCAATGTTGGCACATACGGCAAATGCCTTAAATTCAATGCATTTGACTTTATCAAAGGCGTGAAAGAAAGTGGTAAAGCAAACAAAATAGGTTTCTCTTTCCACGCAGATGCAGTACTTCTTGATGAAATACTTACAAACTATCCATTCTTCGATTTTGTTCAGCTTCAGCTTAACTATCTTGACTGGGAAAACGAAAGCATTCAGTCACGCAAGTGCTACGAAGTTGCTGTGAAGCACGGTAAAAAGGTTATCGTTATGGAACCTATTAAAGGCGGCACACTTGCAAATGTAACTGAAGAAGCAGAAAAACTCTTCAAAGAAGCGCATGCAGACTGGTCAGTTGCTTCATGGGCGGTTAGATATGCAGCAAGTCTTGAAAATGTAATGCTTGTTTTAAGCGGTATGAGCAGCTTTGAGCAGCTTGAAGACAACACAAACTATATGCAGAACTTTGCGCCATTAACAGAAGAAGAACAGGGCATTGTTGCAAAAGCGGTTGAAATTATCAACAGTTCAATTGCAGTTCCTTGCACAAGCTGCAGATACTGTGTTGAAGGATGTCCTGTAAATATTCCGATTCCAAACTATTTTGAACTTTATAATGCAGAAAAACAGGCACTTAACAAGGTTTTCTCAACACAGGCTATGTACTATGCAAACCTTAAAAAATCATACGGCAAAGCATCAGACTGTATCGGATGTGGTCAGTGTGAAAGCGCTTGTCCACAGCACATAAAGATTATTGATGAACTTAAGAACGTGGCTGCAACATTTGAAAGAAGATAATTGTAAACAGCTATAAAATGCAAAGGAGGTTGGTACAATGACACTACTTGAAAAACTTGCGATGGCTATGATTGACTATTACAGCGGCGATGCCAAAAGAGCACAGCATTTTCTTAAAGTTCATGCTTTCAGCAAACTTATAGGCGCGGGCGAAGGCATTGACGAAAAGGCTATGTTCATTCTTGAAGCGGCGGCTTATGTGCACGACATCGGCATAAAGGCTGCTGAAGAAAAATTTGGCTATCAAAACGGCAAACTGCAGGAAGAACTTGGCCCTCCTATTGCAGAAAAAATGCTTACAGAGCTTGGTTTTGAAAAAGATGTTATCGACAGAGTGTGCTATCTTATTGCGCATCATCATACATACAAGGATGTTGACGGCATAGACTACCGCATACTTCTTGAGGCAGACTTCCTTGTAAACTGCTACGAGTTTAAGCAGGATAACAGAGTTATTTATGCCGCAAAAGAAAACATCTTTGAAACAGAAACTGGAAAAAAGATTTGCGAAACAATGTTTTTGGGAGAATAAAACATTATGAATATGCGACTTGATAAACTGCTTTCAGAGTGCGGTATATGCACAAGAAGTGAAAGCAAAGTGTATCTTAAAAAAGGCTTTGTAACTGTAAACGGACAAAAAGCCTCTAAAGGCGATATAAAAGTGGATACTGACAAAGACGAAATACTATTTAAGGGCGAAAGGGTGATGTATTCACAGTTTGAATACTATATGCTCAATAAACCTGCCGGTGTTGTGTCTGCAACAGAAGACAAAAATGACAAAACCGTTATCGACCTTATTCCAAAGCCACATGCCAAGGATATTTTCCCGGTGGGCAGACTTGATAAGGATACAGAAGGACTTCTTCTTATAACAAATGACGGCGAGCTTGCACACAACCTGCTTTCACCTAAAAAACACGTGGACAAAACATATTTTGTGCGTACACAAGGCGGAGAAGTTACAGAAAAAGACGGCGAAGCCTTTAAAAACGGAGTGGATATAGGTGAAAAGGATATGACACTTCCGGCTGAACTTAAAATTATAACAAGCGGAGAAGTATCCGAAAGCGAACTTACCATAAGAGAAGGTAAATTCCATCAGGTAAAGAGAATGTTCAAGGCTGTTGGAAAAGAGGTTATTTACCTTAAAAGACTTTCAATGGGCGCTCTTGTGCTTGATGAAAGCCTTGAACTTGGTCAGTGCAGAAAACTTACAGAAGAAGAAATAAACAATTTAAAAGGATAACAAAAAAGGAACCCATTAGGGTTCCTTTTAATTATTTTTCAAATAATTCTGTGCTGAAGTATCTTTCGCCTGTGTCAGGAAGAAGTGTAACAACAGTTTTGCCTTTGCCGAGCTTCTTTGCAAGCTTGATGGCTGCAGCAACGTTGCTTCCGCTTGAAATACCACACATAAGACCTTCTTCTCTCATAAGGCGCTTTGATGTTTCAATGGCTTCTTTGTCTGTAACTATGCAGATGTCGTCATAGATTTTTGTGTTAAGGTTGTCTGGAATAAGACCATCGCCGATACCCATCTGAAGATGTGTGCCGATTGTGCCTCCTGCAAGAATAGCTGCGTTTTCAGGTTCGATAGCCCAGATTGTTATGTCAGGGTTTGCACCTCTGAGCACTTCGCCGATACCGCTGATTGTACCGCCTGTGCCGATGCCTGAACAGAAACCGTCAATCTTTACATCAGCCTGTTCAAGTATTTCCTGTGCTGTAAACTTGATATGAGCATTGTTGTTTTCAGGGTTTTCAAACTGCTGAGGAACATATACTCTAGGGTCTTCAGCCTGCATCTTAAGTGCAGTGTTAAGACATTCTTCGATACATTTGCCGATGTCACCGTCATCGTGAACAAGCACAACCTCTGCACCGTAAGCACGCATAAGCTTGCGTCTTTCTTCGCTTACACTGTCAGGCATAATGATTCTTACCTTATAGCCCTTTACTGCGCCTACAAGTGAAAGACCGATACCCTGGTTTCCGCTTGTTGGTTCAACGATAATAGTGTCTTTATTGATAAGCCCCTTCTTTTCGGCTTCCATAATCATGTTGTATGCAGTTCTTGTTTTAACAGAGCCGCCTACGTTGATGCCTTCGTATTTGGCAATGATATCTGCGCCGTCTTCAGGACTGATTTTTGTAAGTTTTACAAGTGGTGTATTACCTATTGTTTCAAGAATATTGTTATATATCAATGTCGTTTACCTCCGTTTGAATGTCACACTCTCAACATTATAGTGTATAGTTCAAAAATAGTAAATAAGGCAAATGGATATAAATGCTGATTTTAGCCAAAATCAGAAGGAAATTTTACCGCCGTGTATTTTTTGACGTGCTTCAACTGCATTTTTTTCGTGGCACCACAGTTTGTCTGTGTTTGGGTGCAGTGCATAGGATGGGAAGTCGGAAGAAGAAATATCAACTCTGAGACGACAGCCCTTTTCAATTTTTATGAATATAGGGTTAGTTTCAAAGGTTATGCTTTTTATTGTATCGGGTGTGTATTCTTCTTTTTCTCCGTTTTTGATGCAGAGAGTGCATGCGCTCTGACGCAGATGATATGCATCTCCGTTTTTGTCAACAAGACAGATTTTGGCCATAAATGCAGTGTCATTTGCAGATGATGAAACATCAAGCCTTATGGAAATGGAGTTTGAAATTTCCAGATCTTCTGCAAATGTGTCTGAAACAAAAGAAATCACATCATCTCTGTAATTTGCCTTTGGCACAAGTTTCTGCCCTTCGGCAGTTTTTTTGTTTTTGTGGTACATATAGTCCGTCATAAGCACATCGCTTCCGCAGCTAGGCACGGGGTTTGACGGATTATAGATGTATTCTATGGCTGAATTGATTTCGGAAATTTCGGAATCGAGTTTTCGGCTGATGCAGTTGAGATAAAATGTGTGTACATCATCTTTTTTGGCAAGGGATACGGTTTTGTATTTGTTTTGACCGTAAACAAAAACCTGCACATTGCCAAGAGGAGTTTCAAACAGAAAATCTTTGCCTTTGAGATAATGCTCAAAAAAGCTGATTTTTGATTTTATAAATCTCTTTCCGCCGCATACAAACTCATTTTCTGTTTTAAGGTCGGAGCAGAGAGCCTGCTTATGATTTGTTGGAGAAATTATGAAAAGGCTTTTTTTCTGTATGCTTTTGTCTATGTTTCGCCAGAAACGTACCATGCCTTCAAGGTGCGGGTCGTCCCAAACGCCGTGGAAAAGTACTGGAATGTTTATGCTGCCCACTTTTTCAGGCACAAGTGCATAAGCTCCTTCTGACCAT
>JAFYQL010000058.1 GCA_017547125.1 Bacillota bacterium | reverse complement strand
TCATCAGGGGGATGATTTGGCACAAGAGATATTGTTGGAGCGATATAAATATTTTGTGCGTTCCCGTGCGAGAAGCTATTTTTTGATCGGTGCGGATAAAGAAGACATTATTCAGGAAGGCATGATTGGCCTTTATAAAGCAATAAGAGATTATCGTGACAACAAAAATGCTTCCTTCAAAAGCTTTGCCGAGCTTTGCATAAACAGACAACTTATAACAGCCATAAAGGCAGCCGGCAGACAGAAACATATGCCTCTCAACTCATCAGTATCACTCAACAAAGCGGTATATGAGGAAGAGGGAGAAGGTACATACATCAACATGATTGAAAGTGCAGAGGCAGTTACAAGCCCTGAGATGATATTCATTGGTATAGAAAACAGAAACTTTATTGTTGAAAACATAATGGCAGCATTAAGCAGTTTTGAAAAAAGAGTGCTTAACCTTTATCTTCAGGGAAAAACATACAGTGAAATAGCACTTATCATGGGCAAAGCTGAAAAAAGTATTGATAATGCCCTTCAGAGAGTTAAGAAAAAGACTGAAAAACTGATGGAAAAATCAAGACTTGACGATTAAAAATGTGTATGTTATCATTTTATGGTCTTTTAAAAAGACCTGTGCTGATGTAGCTCAGCTGGTAGAGCACCGCATTGGTAGTGCGGAGGTCTAGGGTTCGAATCCCGTCATCAGCTTAAAAAAAGGAAATCCAAAATGGATTTCCTTTTTTTGTTACGGTTTTCACTGTTGAAAAAAAACATCATCTATTATATACTTATTTATTATGGGTTTTTAGGCAAAATTTTTTATATAGGACGTGATTAAATGCAGGCATACGAAGGTTTTGCATCAATATACGACATCTTTATGGGCGATATTGATTATGACGGTTGGGTAGAATATATAAAGAAAATATGGGAAAAAGACGGCAAAAATCCGTCACTTGTAGCTGAGCTTGGCTGTGGCACAGGCAACATAACAAGCAGACTTGCAAAAAAAGGCTACGATATGATAGGTATCGATATTTCTGAAGAAATGCTTTCTGTTGCAAGAGAAAAAGCTTTTGAAGAGGGCGATGATATTCTTTATCTTCTTCAGGATATGACAGAGTTTGAACTTTACGGCACAGTTGACAGTATTATCAGCATCTGCGACAGTATGAACTACATCACTGAAGATGAAGATATGCTTCAGGTTTTCAAGCTTGTTAATAACTATCTTGACCCAAAAGGACTTTTTATATTTGACCTTAATACAGAGCATAAATTTAAAAATATGCTTGCGTACAATACTTTTGCCGAAACAACAGAAGATGCGGCATATATCTGGGAAAATAGCTATGATGAGGAAGAAAAGATTAACGAATACTATGTAAACTTCTTTATCAATGACGAAGAAACCGGCTTGTACGAGAGGGTTGAAGAATGCCACTATGAAAGAGCATATTCACTTGATGAAATCAAAGGCTTTATAAAGATGAGCGGTATGGAATTTGTTGCTGCATACGATGCATTTACATTTGATGATGTGAGAGAAGACAGTGAAAGAATATATGTAATTGCCAGAGAATGTGGCAAATAATCGGAGGACAAAATGGAAGATTTTATATTAAGAGCAACGGCTGCAAATGGCTTTATCAGAGCTTTTGCGGTACACAGTACAAAAACAGTTGAAGAGGCAAGAAGAATTCACGATACAACACCTGTTGCAACTGCAGCACTTGGCAGACTTATTTCTGCGGCAGCTATGATGGGTGCAACACTTAAAAATGAAAAGGACAGACTTACACTTCAGATTAAAGGTGACGGTCCGCTTGAAGGCCTTCTTGTTACAAGTGATGCCAATGTAAATGTTAAGGGTTATGTATTTAATCCACAGGCTGATGTGCCTGAAATTTATCCTGGCAAACTTGAAGTAGGTATGGCAGTAGGTCACGGCAGTATGAGAATTATCAAGGATATCGGCCTCAGAGAGCCATACTGCGGCACTATCGAGCTTATCAGCGGCGAAATTGCAGAAGACCTTACATATTACTTTGCAAAAAGTGAACAGATTCCTTCAGCAGTAGGTCTTGGCGTACTTGTTGATATGGACCGTACAGTAAGACAGGCAGGCGGGTTCTTCGTTCAGCTTATGCCGGGTGCACCTGATGAAGTTATCGACAAACTTGAAGACAACATCAACAGACTTCCATATACAACAGACCTTATGGATATGGGCAAAACAATTGAAGAAATTCTTGGTATGATTCTCACAGGTTTTGAATATGAAGTTAATGACAAACTTCCGCTCAACTACCTTTGCGACTGTTCAAAGGAAAGAGTTGAACAGGCTCTCATCTCAATCGGTGCAAAAGACCTTGCGAAGATTGCACAGGAAGATAAAAAGGCTGAAATTTCATGCCATTTCTGCAACAAGAAATATGAATTCAACGAAGAAGAACTTATGAGTCTTTTAGCTGAAGCACTTGAAGACTAAGGAGATCAATAATGAAGAATAGTTTTGCGCTGGCAGCAAAAGCTATAATCTTTCGTGATGGAAAATTTCTTGTTCTTCACAGATCAAAAAAGGAAATGGAAAGCAGCAAGCTGAACAAAAAAGAAGCCTGGGATTTGCCGGGCGGCGGAGTTAAATTTTTTGAAACTGTTCAGACTGCTCTTACAAGAGAAATATGGGAAGAAACAGGACTTAAAACTGAAACAAAAGACATC
>JAFYQL010000057.1 GCA_017547125.1 Bacillota bacterium | reverse complement strand
CACTTCCTTTGGTTTTTTGATTGAAAGTATAGTGCTTAAAAATCTTGCAACCTCGTGAGGTACAATAGGAACTATTTTTTCTTCTGCTTCTTTCTGTATTTCACCAAGCACACCATCATATCTTGGCTGAATAATACGAAGATAGCTGCTTAAATTGTCATCTGTAACGTATCTCATTTATATTCTCCTAAAATCAGTTAAAACTCTTCTGATATTTTGCCTTTGCGTTAAGGAACTCGTCATAAGTCTTGCAGTAAACGTGTTCGCTGCTGCCTCTTTCTTTTAATACATAATAGATATAGTCGTGGTTTTCAGGGTCAACTGCAGCCTTAAGGCTTTCTTCGCCCGGACAGCTGATAGGACCTAAAGGAAGACCATAGTATTTGTATGTGTTGTATGGCGAATCAATTTCAAGGTCGGCATAAGTAACAACCTCGTTTCTTGTTGAGTGCGCATACTGTACTGTTGAGTCAATCTGAAGAGGCATATCAATTTCAAGACGGTTGTAGATTACACCTGATGCCGTAGGTCTTTCTTCGTCCACTCTGATTTCAGACTCTATAAGTGATGCAATAGTTACAACCTCATCAAGTGAATATTCTCCGCTATATGTTGAAAGAATATTATTATAAGAAACTTCAAATCTGTCAAGCATAAGAACGATAATGTCGTGCGCATCTGCATCTTCTGCAATTTCATATGTAGCAGGGAAAAGATAGCCTTCAAGACGGAATTCTCTGTCAGGAAGATTTTCAAGGAATACGTAATCAAATTCGCCTTCATTTGCTTCCTTCATAAATTCTTCTGCTGAAACAAAGCCTTCTGCTTCAACTGTTTCGGCAATCTGCTTTATTGTGTAGCCTTCAGGGATAACAAGCTTTTCGCTGTCGGCATAAACAACACCGCTCTGAAGAATTTTCATGATATCTTCGTTGTTTGTGCCTTTTTCAATAATGTAGTCGCCCTGCATATATGTGCCGTCATATCCGTCCATACGGCTTATGATTCTGAATATAAGCGCATTATTGATAAGTTCCTTTTCTTCAAGTATGTTTGCGATAGCCTCTGTTGATGCACCTGCAGGTATTGTAAGCTCAACATACTCGCCGCTTTTTACACTTTCTTTTTCAGAAAAGAAATCTTTTGCAAAGTTAAAGCTGAATGTTGCAGTTTTAACCACAATAAGCAATACAACAAGCGCCATAACGCCTTCTATTATGAATGGAACAAAATTGCTCTTCTTTTTTCTCTTTCTTCTTCTTTCTTCTGCCAATTAAATCACCCTTTTTCAGTCATAATTATATTTTTGCTCGTATATTAACACATAAAAATTCAGTATATATTATACTTATTTTTTTCTCTTTTAACAACACCCTTTAAACTATTGTAAACAATATTTAAAAAATATATAATTAAATTAGCTATAAACGGAGGTATTCATATGAAATTATCATCATCCAAACCTGATATGGCTGCCGGCAGCATAGGAAAACTGCTTCTTCGCCTTTCCATACCTGCCATTACGGCACAGCTTGTAAATGTGCTTTACAACATTGTTGACAGAATATATATAGGCCACATTCCTGTTGTGGGCACTGATGCTCTTACAGGCGTTGGCGTAACCTTTCCCATACTAACACTTATTTCTGCCTTCAGTTTCTTTGTGGGTTCAGGCGGCGCACCACAGGCCGCAATAAACATGGGAAAAGGAAACAAAGACGAGGCCGAAAGAATACTTGGAAACTGTTTTACAATGCTTGTTTCCATATCAATAGTTTTAACCGCACTTATACTTGCCCTCCAAAGACCTATGCTTATGGCATTTGGTGCAAGTGAGTCAACCATAGATTACGCAGTTGACTATCTCACGCTTTACACCTGCGGAACAATATTCATACAGCTTGTGCTTGGACTAAACCCATTTATCAGTTGTCAGGGATTTGCATCTGTTGCAATGAAAACTACGCTTATAGGTGCTCTCCTCAATATTGTTCTTGACCCTGTGTTCATTTTCCTTTTTGGACTGGGTGTAAAAGGTGCAGCCGTTGCCACAGTTATTTCTCAGGCAATAAGCTGCGTATGGGTGTTAAAATTCCTTACAGGAAACAAAAGCCAGCTTAAAATACGAAAACAATATCTTATTCCAAACAAAAAGATTGTTTTTTCAGTACTTGCTCTTGGTATTTCACCTTTTATCATGCAGTCAACTGAAAGCATACTTTTTGTATCATTCAATTCATCACTGCAGACCTATGGTCAGGATATTGCCGTAGGCTCAATGACCATACTTTCAAGCCTTATGCAGTTTGCACTTCTTCCGGTTTTAGGGCTTTGCCAGGGTGGTCAGCCAATTATCAGCTACAACTATGGCGCAAGAAACAATGATAGAGTTAAAAAGGCATTCTATCTTATACTTATAAGTTGTTTCACCTACACAACAATTCTTACTGCCGCCATATTCCTTAATTCAAAGATGTTTGTATCACTTTTTACAGACAACAAAGAGCTTATAGAATTTGCTTCCTGGGCAGTGAAGATTTATATGGCCGGCACATTCTTCTTCGGCATACAGATAGCCTGTCAGCAAACATTTATAGCACTTAACGAAGCAAAGCTTTCACTTTTCCTTGCAATATTCAGAAAGATTATTCTTCTGATACCTCTTATCTATATGCTTCCTGCCCTGCTTCCTGAAAGCGTAGGCATGATGTTTATACCTGAAGGCTTCGCAGCTCTTGTTACACATCCGGCAAAGGTATTTTCTGTATTCTTTGCAGAGCCGGTATCAGATATTATAGCAGTTGCTGCAACTGCAACACTTTTTGCTCTTAACTTTAATAAAATACTTATGAGAGAAAGATAAAGGATGGTGCTTTTATGATTCCATTTTTACCAATACTTCGTGAAGTAAACATATTATCGATATTTTTCCGCTTTACCCTTTGCATAATCTGCGGCGGTATAGTTGGCTTTGAAAGAGAAAAAAGAATGCATGCCGCAGGTCTTCGCACTCACATACTTGTGTGCCTCGGCTCTGCAACTGCCATACTCATAAGCCAGTATATCTATACTTATCTTGGTCAGACTGTTGACACAACACGTATTGCTGCACAGGTTATAAGCGGTGTAGGTTTCCTCGGCGTTGGAACAATTATAGTTACTGGCACAAAAAAGGTTACAGGCCTTACTACTGCAGCAGGTCTCTGGGCGGCTTCCTGTATGGGTCTTGCCCTTGGCATCGGCTTCTACGAATGTGCAATACTCCTTTGCTTTGCTGTTTATTTCTCACTGAAGATTTTAAACACATTTGAAAGAAAATATCTCACTTCAAAAAAGACTATCGGAGTATTTCTTGAGCACGACAACAGTT
>JAFYQL010000056.1 GCA_017547125.1 Bacillota bacterium | reverse complement strand
TTACTGTTCTTGCAAGACATACAGAAAATATGATAGCGCTGCAGATTTGCGCAACGGTTGTTGGCGGAATGCTCGGATTTCTGTTTTATAATTTCCATCCGGCAAGAGTGTTTATGGGAGATACAGGCTCTCTTTTCCTTGGAGGTGTAGTGGTAAGCGTATGCTTCACAATGGGATATCCGGTGCTGGTTCTTTTTGCGGGTATAGTGTATGTTCTTGAGGCGCTGTCTGTTGTTATACAGGTTTTCTCATTTAAGGTATTCGGTAAAAGAGTATTTAAAATGTCACCGATACACCATCATTTTGAAATGTGTGGTTGGGGTGAAGTTAAGATAGTTATGGTATTCTCAGCTGTTGCACTTGTGTTTGCTGCACTTGGTGTATGGGGATACATACTGATTTAAAGTCCGTTTGTGGATTTGTCAGAATAATGTGAAAGGAAGGCTACAGAATGAACAACAGTGAAATGTAAAGAAAATCCGCTGGTAATGTAGGTGTTCCGCAGCGCAGAAAAATATTGCTTGAAACACAGCCGGCACCCAAAATAAGAACTTGTGGCGGATTTGATAAAACCTTTTTTATAACTGTTATTATTCTTCTTGCCTTCGGAACAGTAATGATTTTCAGTGCCAGCTATGCTTATGCCGGCACATATCTTGGTGACAGCTATCATTATATCAAAAAACAGCTGGTATTTGCTGCGATTGGATTTGTGATAATGTATGGAATGTCCTTTGTGGATTATAAGCTGATAAAGCTTATGTCTGTGCCGATATTTGCGGTTGCAATGAGCCTTATGATGCTTGTTGTGTTCAGCGGCTCCGGTGAAACCCATAAGGGCGCTGAACGCTGGATTGCCCTTGGACCGTTCAAGTTTCAGCCGTCAGAGGTATTTAAGCTTGCTATTATAATTATACTTGCGGACTATATATCCCATTGCTATAAAAAAATCAAATCAGATAAGCTGTCGCAAAGAATTGCTTACGGGTTTGGAGCATACGTTATTGCGGGTATACTCGTTGCAGTACCCTTTGTACTTCAGAAGCATCTTTCAGGCTGTATTATAACACTTATGATAGTTGCCTGTATGATGTTCCTTGGTGGCTCTGATATAAAGGTTATAGGTATACTTGTAGGTATATGTGCAGTTGCGGGAGTTATAGCAGTCCCTGTTCTTCTGAAGCACTCCATGGCAAGAATTGACGCCTGGTTTGACCCCTTTGCTGTTCTTCACGAAGGCGGCTGGCAGCCCGTTCAGTCGCTTTATGCGGTATCCTCGGGAGGTCTATGGGGAGTCGGCTTTGGTGCAAGCAAGCAAAAGCAGTTGTATCTTCCCGAACCTCAGAATGACTATATATTCGCAATTCTTTGTGAGGAGCTTGGCTTTATCGGCGCACTTTGCGTAATATGTCTGTTTGCTTTCCTTATATACAGAGGAATAAAAATCGCACTTCGTTCACCTGACAGATTTTCCTCGCTTCTTGTAGCCGGTATAATATTCCAGATAGGACTTCAGACAATTCTTAATATCTGCGTTGTTACAAATACTCTTCCCAGCACGGGTATATCGCTTCCGTTCTTCAGTTATGGCGGAACATCACTTCTTATTCTGATGGCGGAAATGGGAATTGTACTTAATGTGTCAAGATACTCTCTTGAAGATAAATAACTGTTAAGCTTTATGATTCAGGCTTTGAAAGGAACACCATATGAAAGTATTGATAAGTGGTGGAGGTACAGGAGGACACATATATCCTGCACTTGCCATAGCAGGTATGCTTAAAGAAAAATTTCCCGGTGCAGAAATTGAATATGTAGGTACGAAGAAGGGACTTGAAACAAAGCTTGTGCCTCGTGAAGGATATAAGCTTCATACTGTTAAAGTAAGAGGCTTCAGGCGTAGTCTTAATCCGGTGAATATTGATGCCGCCATCAAAGCGGTTACGTCTGTATGGGAAGCAAAGAGAATAATTAAAAAATTTGAACCTGACATTGTTATCGGTACCGGTGGATACGTATGCTGGCCCGTGCTTAAGGCTGCGGCAAAAATGGGTATACCTACTGCAGTACACGAGCAGAATGCAGTTATTGGTATGATTGTAAAGATGCTTTCAAAGTACGTTGATAAAATAATGATAAGTTTTGAAAGCTCAAGGGAGTTTTTTGAAGACGAAAAAAAGGTTGTACTCACCGGTAATCCCATAAAAAGCGAAATGCTGACAATTACATCGGCACGTTCAAGAAAAATTCTCGGATATGACGAAACAACGCCAATGATTTTGTCCTATGGCGGAAGCCTTGGAGCGATGATGGTTAATGAAAACGTACTTTCGGTGATAGAATCCTTCAGCGAGAAGAATGACGTTTACCACGTGCACGCAACCGGCAGGGGAGAATGGCAGAAAATAAAAGAAAAGCTTCTGCTGCGTGGATATTCAGATTTTGGGGATTTCGTGACCAAGGGAAAGGTCACAGTGCGTGAATATATATACGATATGCCAAACCTTCTTTCTGCCGCAGACATAGTAATATGCAGGGCGGGAGCTATGACAAT
>JAFYQL010000055.1 GCA_017547125.1 Bacillota bacterium | reverse complement strand
GACATATTCATCCTGTATTTCTTCCATAGGTATTTCTTTATCAAAATAGATAGATGTTGTTTCGTAGTGAATATCTTTTATTCTCTGGTGGTCTTTTACTCGTATAACATCGTAAATTTCATCTTCAGGCAATGTAAGCATTTCGTATACGCTTCGTACCTTGAAGTGATTTACGTTTTCAGCATTTCTGAACTGTGTCCACACAGGAATGAAGCTTACTCTTGTTATTTCGGCCTGTTTTTTACCCTCTTTTTCAAATTCAAGGTTCAATATCATACCTGCATTTCTCGGAGGAGTTGTCTGGCTTGAAATAAAGTTGCCTAAAGAATAGATAATAAATCCATTTCTTGTGCTTCCGTCTTCTTTTTCAAGTTCAACTATTTTCATAGGCTGAAGTACATGAGGATGGCTTGCGAGTATTATGTCTGCACCGCAGTCAAACATAAACTGAGCCCAGTTTTTGAAAATATCCTTTGGATAAAGCTCATATTCGTTGCCCATGTGTGGAATAACAACTATAAAATCCGGATTTAATTCCTTTGCCGCTGCAATATCATTTCTGATAAGATCTTCGTTTATGATGTTTACATTCCAGTCATTTTGATAAGGAAGACCATTTGTGCCGTATGTGTATGAAAGAAATGCAAATTTTATTCCGTTTATGTCCTTGATAAATATGGTATCTCTTTCTTCTTCACTTGCGTATGTGCCTACGTGGTCAAAGCCGTATTCGTCAAGTTTTTCGATAGTACGGATAAGACTTGCTGTACCTCTGTCAACACAATGGTTGTTGGCTGTGGTTACCATATCAATGCCTGAAAACTGAAGACTGTCAAGGAAACTGTCGGGTGTGTTGAAGCAAGGATAGTCTGAAATTCCTATATCTTCGCCGCCGAGCACAGTTTCAAAATTGCCTATGGCATAGTCAGCTGTATCAAAATACTTTTTCACATCAGTGAAATTATGCATAAAATTATAGGTATTTGTTTCAGCATCGTATGCTTCTTCATACTGATAGCTATGTACCATAATGTCGCCGGTTACGGCTATTTTTGCAGTTGAAACGGGATAATCAAGCACTTCCATTTCGCCCGAATTGGCATAAATAATTTCTTCAACAATTTCTTCAGTCACTTCGGCAACAGTTTCTTCTGTTTTAGGTGCACATGATGTAAAAACAAGAGTTGCTGAAAGTATGAGTATTAACTTTTTAAAGAGTTCTGTATTTTGCTTTTTCACTTTCATACAAATTGTTTCCTTCAGTATCATTTACAACCACGACAGGAAAATCTTCAACATAAAGCTTATGTATTGCTTCTGCACCAAGGTCGTCGTAGGCAATTACTTCACATTTTTTGATGTGGCTGCTGATAAGAGCCGCCGCACCGCCAGTTGCTGCAAAGTAAACTGCCTTATGTTTTTTCATTGCATCTATAACTTCTTTTCCCCTTGCGCCTTTTCCTATCATACCTGTTTGGCCAAGTTCAATAAGCTTTGGTGCGTATGCATCCATACGGTAGCTGGTTGTAGGGCCTGCAGAGCCGATAACTGTGCCCGGTTTTGCAGGAGATGGACCAACGTAGTATATAATTGAGTTTTCTATATCAAATGGGAACTTGCCTGTTTTTTCATATTCTTCAAGCATTCGTTTGTGTGCCGCATCTCTTGCAGTGTATATTGTGCCTGTGATTTCGACAATATCGCCTGATTTAAGTTTTTCGGCATCGTCTTTTGTAAAAGGAGTTGTAATTTTTATAGCCATACTATCCCCTCCTTAAAGCTCACACACAGCGTGTCTTGTAACGTGGCAGCTGATATTGACTGCAATAGGCATACACGCAATATGTGTTGCAAATGTTTCGATATTTACGGCAAGGGCGGTTGTTCTTCCGCCAAGTCCTTGAGGACCAATGCCTGTTGAATTTATTTTTTCAAGAAGTTCTTCTTCCATTTCCTTAATGTGAGGTTTATCGGAATGTGAGCCTACAGGACGAAGAAGTGCTTTTTTGGCAAGAAGTGCCGCAGTTTCAAAATTTCCGCCGCAGCCTACACCAACTATCATAGGCGGGCAAGGGTTTGGTCCTGCCATTTCAACTATTTCAAGTATGGCTTTTTTTGCACCTTCAATGCCGTCGGAAGGCTTCATCATATAAAGCTTGCTCATGTTTTCGCTTCCGGCACCCTTCGGAGCAATTTCTATTTTAAGTCCGTCGCCTTCAACTATGTCATAATGGATGATTGCAGGTGTGTTGTCTTTTGTGTTTACTCTTATAAATGGGTCTGCAACCACAGATTTTCTTAAATATCCTTCTGTGTAGCCTTTGCGCACGCCTTCGTTTATGGCATCTTTAAGTGAGCCGCCCACGATATGCACGTCCTGACCTATAGTAACAAAAACAACTGCAAGGCCTGTGTCCTGGCAGATAGGCATTGAGGTTTCTTTTGCGATGTCGGCATTTTTAAGAAGTTGACAAAGCATTTCCTTTCCTACCGGAGAAACTTCTTTTTCAAGAGCCTTTTCCATAGCACAGTAAACGTCATTATTTAAAAAGTAGTTTGCGCTGATGCACATTTTGCTTACTTCTTCAGTTATTCTTTCTGCATTTATTTCTCTCATTTTTAAACCTCCCGCAGAGATGGGCAATAGATAAATTACTTGAATTATAGCACTTTAGCAAAAATAATAAAATACCTTTGTAGGTGTAAAGTAATGTGATATAATTTAAAAAAGGAAATATTTTGTTTATGGAGGTACTGGTATGAAAATAGGTTTGTGCACACCAACAAGAAATATTGAAAAAGTTAAGGATATGGGATATGACTATATCGAAGTTGCAGGCAACGAAATTGCGGCAATGAGTGATGAAGAATTTGATGCTTTTGTGGCAAAAAAAGAAGAACTTGACTTCCCTGTTGCCGGTTTTAACTCATACTGTAATCAGAATACACCTATCGTAGGTGACAACTTCAGCGAAGATGCGGCAAGAGCCTATGCGCAGAAAATGACTGCACGCGGTGCAAAGCTTGGCATCAAAAATATCGGTGTTGGCGCACCTATGGCAAGAAAGCTTCAGGAAGGCTATGATATGGATAAAGCCTTTGAACAG
>JAFYQL010000054.1 GCA_017547125.1 Bacillota bacterium | reverse complement strand
ACTATATCATTATTTGCAGTAGGATGATATTTAACAAGAATTTCGCCTACAACGCCAACCTTTGGCTTTCTTATGGTTTCGTCAATTTCAAACTGGTCAAAGTCTTTTACTATGGCTTTGATGTTTGCCTTGTAGTTGCTTCCTGTTGTAAGGTCTTTCTTAACCTTTTCGTTCCACTTTTCATAAAGTGCATTGGCTGAGCCTTTAACCTTTTCGTATGGACGCACTCTGTAAAGCACTCTCATAAAAAGGTCGCCGTATGTAAGTGCCTGAAGTGCCTTTTTGGCAATATCAAGGTTATATGTCCAGCCAGGGTTTGTTTCGATGCCCGTACTTACCGAAATAACAGGAATATGCTCCATGCCCGCATTTTTAAGTGCCTTTCTGATAAATCCGATGTAGTTTGATGCACGGCATCCGCCGCCCGTCTGGCTCATAAGCACTGCAACCTTGTTAATGTCATATTTTCCGCTGTTAAGGGCATTGAGAATCTGACCAACTACAATAAGGGCAGGATAGCAGGCATCATTGTTTACATATTTAAGTCCTGTATCTATACAGCTTTTGTCAATGGCAGGCATAACATCAACCTTGTATCCGCAGCTATTGAATGCCGCCTGAAGTAAATCCCAATGCATAGGAGCCATCTGCGGACAAAGAAGTGTGTAATCCTTGCGCATTTCTTCTGTAAATATAACTCTCTTAAGTGATGCATCGCCCTTTTTAAGCTCAATATGTTTTTCCTGTCTGTCTTCAAGGGCTGCAATAAGGCTTCTGACTCTTATTCTTGCTGCACCAAGGTTATTAACCTCGTCAATCTTAAGTGCAGTATAAATTTTGCCCGCAGCCTGAAGAATATCCTTAACTTCGTCAGTTGTTACGGCATCAAGACCGCAGCCGAAGGAGTTAAGCTGAATATATTCAATATCATTTCTTGTTTTAACAAATGCCGCTGCTTCGTAAAGACGTGAATGATACATCCACTGGTCACGTACCACAAGCGGTCTTTCAACATTGCCCATCCAGGCAACACTGTCTTCTGTAAGCACTGCAAGACCAAAGCCTGCAATAAGTTCAGGAATACCGTGGTTTACTTCAGGGTCAACGTGATATGGTCTGCCCCCAAGCACAACGCCTGTCATACCGTTTTCTTCTATATATTTAAGGGTTTCTTCGCCCTTTTTGTGCATATCTTCACGGAACGCATCCCATTCTTTCCAGCCTTTTTCAACTGCATTTTTAATTTCTGCAGTTGTTACGCCATAATCGGCAAATTCATCCTTAAGACGTTTTATAAGGGCATCTCTGTTCTTGAAAGAAATGAAAGGATTCATAAACTTAATGTTTCTTTCCCTTAAATCTTCCATATTATTTTTGATGTTTTCTGAATAAGATGCAACAATAGGACAGTTGTAGCATTCATCTGCACCCTTAATATCAGGTCTTTCATACACAACAGACGGATAGAAAACTGTTTCAACACCACTGTTAATAAGATTCATAACGTGACCATGAACAAGCTTTGCAGGATAGCACACCGATTCACTAGGTATGCTTTCAATGCCTTCTTCATAAATTGCCTTGCTTGAGAATGGGCTAAGTTTAATACTAAAGCCAAGCTCTGTAAGGAATGTATGCCAGAAAGGATAGTCTTCGTACATATTAAGTACTCTCGGAATACCGATAACGCCACGTTTTGCTTCCTTTTCATCAAGGCTTACATAATTGAAAAGTCTGTTTTTCTTATATTCAAAAAGGTTTGGCACATCTTTGGCTACCGCCATTTTGCCTTCGCCTTTTTCACATCTGTTGCCTGTAATAAATCTTCTGCCGCCGTCAAACTTATTTATAGTAAGAAGACAGTTGTTTGCACAAAGACCACAACGTGCATGAGTTGTGTCCACCTGAAGATTATTCATCATTTCACGGCTGATAAGTGTAGTTTCGTAACCTTCTGTATACTTTTCGCGTGCAATAAGGCCAGCACCGAATGCACCCATAATACCCGCAATATCAGGACGGATTGCTTCACGTCCGCTTATAAATTCAAAGCTTCTTAAAACTGCATTATTATAGAAGGTTCCGCCCTGAACAACTATGCTTTTGCCAAGTGCTTTAGGATCAGAAATTTTGATTACCTTAAGAAGTGCATTTTTAATTACAGAGTAAGCAAGCCCAGCGGAAATATCCCCTACTTCTGCACCTTCCTTCTGAGCCTGCTTTACTCTGGAATTCATGAATACTGTACATCTTGAGCCAAGGTCAATAGGCTTTTTTGCAAAAAGTGCAACTTTGGCAAAATCCTGAACACTATAGTTAAGTGACTTCGCAAATGTTTCTATAAATGAGCCGCAGCCTGAAGAGCATGCTTCGTTAAGAAGCACGCTGTCAATTACACCGTCTTTGATTCTGATGCACTTCATATCCTGACCACCGATATCAAGTATAAAGTCAACATCAGGCTTGAAGAATGCTGCCGCCTTATAATGAGCAACTGTTTCAATATATCCAAGGTCAATAAGAAGAGCCTGTTTTATAAGACCTTCGCCATAACCTGTTACGCATGAATTTTTAATCTTCACAGCATCAGGCATCAGATCATAAAGTTCATTCAAAGCCTTTCTCACAACATTAAGCGGACTGCCTTCGTTTGATGCATAAAATGACCATAAAAGCTCGCCTTCATCTGAAACAAGGGCTGCCTTTGTTGTTGTGCTTCCGGCATCAATACCAAGGAAAGCATCACCGCTATATGTACTTATATCAACTCGTTTTACATTTTCTTCGCTATGTCTTTCTGTAAATTTTTCAAATTCTTCTTCATCTTTGAAAAGCATATCAAGACGGCTTATTTCCATTTTAAGGCCCTGCATACTGCCAAGTCTGCTTTCAAAATCTGCCATAGATATAACCTTTGTGTTTTCATCAGCACTTATAGCCGCACCGAAAGATGCAAAAAGATGTGCTTTTTCAGGCACTATTGTTGTTTCTTCGGTAAGATTGAGCGTCTTAACAAATCTTTCTCTCAATTCCGGAAGGAAATGAAGAGGTCCGCCAAGAAACGCAACATGTCCTCTGATAGGCTTTCCGCAGGCAAGACCGCTGATTGTCTGGTTTACAACCGCCTGAAAAATAGATGCCGCAAGGTCTTCTTTTGCCGCTCCTTCATTTATAAGAGGCTGAATATCTGTCTTTGCAAAAACACCGCAGCGAGATGCAATAGGATAAATCACTTTATAATTTTTTGCATACTCATTAAGCCCTGTCGCATCTGTCTGCAAAAGGGACGCCATCTGGTCAATAAATGAGCCTGTACCGCCGGCACAGATACCATTCATTCTCTGCTCAATTCCGCCTTTGAAATATATAATTTTTGCGTCTTCTCCGCCAAGCTCAATGGCAACATCTGTTTTTGGTGCCACTTCTTCAACGGCATTTGCCGTTGCCACAACTTCCTGAATAAAGTCAACTTCAAGTTCTTCTGCCATAGCAACGCCGCCGCTGCCTGTCATCATAACTGTAATATCTGCATTACCCACTTTTTCGTGTGCATTGCGAACAAGTTCCTGAAGAGTTTCCTTAATTTCAGAGAAGTGTCTTTTGTACTGAGAAAACAGTATTTTTCCATCTTTGGCAACTGCAACAAGCTTAACTGTTGTTGAGCCTATATCTATGCCCACACGGAGTTTATCTGCTAAACCCATACACTTTCTTCCTCCAAACCAAGCTTTAATATATATACGCATAATGCGTTTTCATTTCATATATTTTCAGTTTATGATTATACCTTCATTTTTAAGTATAATCAACAAATTTCTACATATTTCGCTTTCAGTTTTTGCTCACTTTGCACAAGTTTTATGTATATTTAGTGTTTTTACAACCCCTTATAAATACTTTATTATTCATTTGTGTTCATTATTGTAAACTTAAAATTTTACAAAAAAATACCGCCGAAAAATCAATTTCAGCGGTGTTAAATCACATTTTGCCTTCTCCGGTTAAAGAAGCAATTTCTGTTATGTCTTCAATTTTGTCAATTTCGTGGGCAATAATATGTCTGCCTGTTATTATGCAGATAACGTCTTTTTCATTTCTGCCTATTATTTCACCCTCAATAATTCTTTTCTGCAATGTTGTTACCCTTACCATTGCGCCTTTTGTAAAAACCTTGCCTCTGAAGTAAACTGTATCAAGTGGAAACATCTCAACACACTTTCTGATGATGTCTTTTTTTGCAGCCTCTTCGCCGCCTGAAGTTTTTACAACTCTGAATTTTACATTCTTTCTGATGGCATTGATGCTTTTTAAGGCCTGCATAATAAAAAATGCAAGCAGCGCAGCATATACAACATCCCACGCAGATAATGTTTTATACATTTCAAACATATTTATGTCCTTCCTTCTTAAACAGGTTTAAATCTTTTTATTACCTTACATCAAAACCTGTATTTTTTCAAGGTCTGAGTCTTTCATACCTATTATTTCGCCGCCGAATTTTTTGTATTTCTTCAATATTTCAATGGCTTCGGCAGTTATTTCTTCGCCCGGTGTACACACAGGTATACCCGGCGGGTATGGAATAACAAACTCAGCCGCAATCTTTCCTGCAGCTTTTTCAAAATCACAAGATGTGCTTTCCTTATAGAATGCATCTCTTGGACTTATACATACCTTTGGCACAGGTATATCAAATGAAGTTTTATCGTGCGCATTTTTTTCAAAATCAATATTGTCTATTTCTTCAAATGCTTTCGCAAGTCTGTCAAAGCCTGACTTTTCATCACTCACGCTTGTCATCGCAGCCAGATGACCAGGGCAGCTCATTTCCATAATAAGCCCATATTTCTCATCAAGCATTTTAGAAACTTCAATACAGTTTATATTGTCGCTTGAAAGCACAATTTTACCCAGATCTATTTCTTTTATTCCATACTTTCCATTTACATCAGCATCAAGAAGTCTGAAATTTTTGAGTTTTGAAAGTTTTCCTCTTAACCCCTTAAGGTTTTCAACATATTTTTCAAAATCTTCTTCTGCCTTTGTATCAAGATACTCGCGGCAAATATCAACCGATGCCATAAACAAATATGACGGACTCGATGACTGAAGCATAGCAAGTATGGTTTTGAGCCTTGGCAGGTCACATCTTTTGCCCTTCACATGCACAAGTGAAACCTGTGTAGGCACAGGAAGTGTTTTGTGAGCACTCTGAATTATAATGTCCGCACCCATATCAAGTGCAGTTTCAGGGAAAAATGAATTAAATTTAAAGTGTGCACCGTGAGCCTCATCAACTATAACAATCATTCCGTTTTTATGTGCAATTTCAGAAATTTTTTCGATATCAGATACTGCACCTTCAAATGTTGGGCTTACAAGCACAACAGCTTTTGCATCTTTATTTTCTTCTATAGCCTTTTCAACAGTTTCTGTTGAAACACCGCCTGCTATTCCAAAGCCGTCAATATTTTCAGGCATAATGTACACAGGCTGCGCACCCGAAAGCACAAGACCGCTGAAAACAGACTTATGGCAGTTTCTTGAAACAATAATCTTTTCCCCTTCTTTGCAGGCAGCCATAACCGCAGCCATAAGACCGCAGCTTGAACCGTTTACAACAAAAAATGTGTGGTCAGCACCAAAGGTTAATGCTGCTTTTTTCTGTGCATCGGCTATTACACCTTCTGCATGATGAAGGTTGTCGAAACCGTCAATTTCAGTTATATCCATACTCCAGGGATTTTCAAAATTCATTCCTCGTCCCATTTTGTGACCAGGCATATGAAACGGATATACATCTTTTTTGCTATGAAGTTTTAATTTTTCATATAATTCTGCTGGCATTATTATTCCTCAACCAAAACTTCTTTATAGTCGTGATTACAATATGGAAGTATTTTTTCAAGTAAGTCCTTTGTTTTGATAACTACAGTTGCTGTGTTTACACAAGGATGAACTGATATTTTTTCGTAGTTTAAAAGTTCACTGTCGATAAGGAAATGTACATTGTTTCCGTCATCATTCAAAAGACCAAGCGGTGTAACTGAGCCCGGATAGATATCAAGAAACTCAATCATTTTTTCTTCGCCGGCAAATGTCATTCTTGGCACACCAATCTGCTTTGAAATTTTGCCTGTATTAAACTTTTTGTGTCCCATAAGGGTAAGCATATAATATTCTGTGCCGTGCTTTGTGCTTAAAAATAAATTTTTGGCAATTGGCACTTCAAGTTTCTTATCAAGCTCTTCTGCCGCCGCAATTGTATAAATTGCTTCGTGGCGGTATAACTGATATTCAACTCCTATTTCTTCAAATATATCGTAAACCTTCTGTTCTCTTGCGCTTATTTCCATTTTAATTATCCTTTCAGCTGAGCATAAATATCTCTCTTGCTTACGCCTCTGTCCTTTGCCACCTGTTTCATAGCGTCTTTTTCACTCATACCTGTATCAGTATATTTTTTCATGTGGTCTTCAAGTGAAATGCTTTCCCATGATGCAATTTCTTCCTGACGAAGCTCATTTGCATCTGCTCCGCCTACGATAACCACAAACTCGCCCTTCGGCGGATTTTCGCTATAATATTTAAGAAGATTTTCAAGTGTATCTTTTCTTACTTCTTCATATTTTTTTGTAATTTCTCTTACGCAGGCTGCTTCTCTGTTTCCTGCTGCTTTAAGAAGTTCTTTAAGCGTGTCTGTAAGTCTGTGAGGCGCTTCATAAAAAACAGTTGTACGTGTTTCCTTTTCAAGATGAGAAAGAACCTCTGCCTTTTCCTTTTTGTCAGTCGGAAGGAAGCCTTCAAACACAAATCTTCTTGCAGGCATACCTGAAAGAACAAGCGCAGTTACTACGGCACTTGCACCGGGAGCAACTGTAACAGGAATACCCTCTTCACGGCACATTCTTGCCATATCTTCTCCCGGGTCTGAAATGCCAGGCATACCGGCATCAGTTACAAGGGCAATATTCTGGCCTTCTTTAAGTTTTTCAATAAGTACAGGCCCCTTTGAAAACTTATTGTGCTCATGATAGCTTGTCATAGGTGTATCTATTTCAAAATGATTAAGCAATTTAAGTGTGTTTCTTGTATCTTCCGCAGCAATAAGGTCACAGGATTTTAAAAGTTCAATAACTCTTAAAGTTATATCCCCGAGGTTGCCTATTGGTGTTGCACATAAATAAAGTGTCCCGTACATTGTAAAACTCCTTTACCTTTAAACAAAAGCCTGAATTTTTATCTTCAGGCTAAAACTCATCTATAATAAATGTCTATTATTTCTTCTGTATATTTTCCGTCATCGCCGTACACAACAAGCGGAGGCATAACCTTTACCCAAGGCTTTCCGCTTCTCACTGCCTCAACAAGCACCATAACAGGCTCTTTATCTGCATAGGAATGAACAAATCTTATAACCTTCGGTTCAAGCTTATATTCTCTTAATGTGCAGATAATATCTGTAAGTCTGTGCGGACGGTGTACCATATAAAGTTTTCCACCAAACTTAAGAAGCTTTGACGAAACTCTTGCTATATCATCAAGTGAACAAAGCACTTCGTGGCGTGCTATTGCCTTTGGGCTGTAGTCATTTTTGATGCCGCCTCCGTCATTCATATAAGGCGGATTTGTGGTAATAACATCAAACTGTCTGCCCTTGAAGATAACATCAGCTTCCTTGATGTCGCCGCAGACAATATCAATCTTGTCTTCAAGCTCATTCATAAGGACACTGCGCTGTGCCATTTCGGCACTTTCTTCCTGTATTTCAAGACCGGTAAAATGCTTTGCATTGCTTTTTGCTTCCATAAGTATAGGAATAATTCCTGTACCTGTGCCAAGGTCAAGTACCTCGTCGCCTTTTTCGGTTTTTGCAAAACCGCTTAAAAGCACTGCATCCACACCGAAACAAAATCTCTTTGGGTCCTGAATAAGCATATAGCCGTTTCTGTGCAGGTCGTCAACTCTCTCAAATTCTTTTACTTCAACTTCTCTCATTATCAATCTTCCAGATGGCGAAGCGCTTCTTCGTTAATGTCGTGCTTTGCCTTAATTCTCTTCGCTTTTATAACTTTAATTTCGTTTACATTATAGAAATTGATTGTTGGTGCATCATTT
>JAFYQL010000001.1 GCA_017547125.1 Bacillota bacterium | reverse complement strand
GCAGTTTGAAGAAACAAAGAAAATGATGAAGCAGATGAATGCTATGTCAAAAGGCAAAAAAGGAAAAATGAGATTTCCTTTTAGATAACAACAAAAGTATTATTTAATTTATGGAGGTAATGAACAATGGCAGTAAAAATGAGACTTAAAAGATTAGGCGCAAAGAAGGCACCATTCTATAGAATCGTAATCGCAGATTCAAGAACACACAGAAATGGTAAATCAATTGCAGAAATCGGTTACTATGACCCAACTAAAGAACCAGCTGTATTAAACATCAACAACGAAGAAGCAGCTAAATGGCTTGCAAACGGCGCTCAGCCATCAGATACAGTTAAGTCATTATTAAAGAAGGCTGGCGTTATCGCTGAATAATTAAGTCTTCTTCGGAGGTTCTTATGAAAGAATTATTAGAAGTAATTGCTAAGAATCTTGTTGACTGTCCTGAAGAGGTATCTGTTAAGGAAGTGCAGGGCGAAAGAGCTTTAGTTCTTGAACTTAAGGTTGCGCCTGAAGATATGGGCAAGGTTATTGGCAAGCAGGGCAGAATTGCCAAGGCTATCCGTACTGTAGTTAAGGCTGCAGCTGTGCATGAAGATAAGCACATTGTAGTTGAAATCGTACAGTAATTTAAGCAGAAGTATCTGTTAATAAAGTTACAATTTTCTTAAAAATTGATTTAAAGACACAGAAAACTTGTTTTCTGTGTCTTTTTTTATTATAGTTATTATAGGGTAGTATGTACTTTTATAATGACTATATTTATGGGGTGACTAAATTGGCATATTTTGAAATAGGTAAAGTAACAGGCACACACGGTATCAGAGGTACTTTCAGAGTTTTTCCAACGACTGAAGACCCATCAAGATTTGAACTTTTAAAAGAAGTTATTTTTGATTTAAAGGGCAACAAAGAAGTTTTCAAAATCAAAAACGTTGCATATCAGAAAAACATGATTCTTCTTACAGTTAAGGAAATTGATGATATCAATGTTGCGGAAAAATACAAAAACGCAAAAATTCTTATTCCTGAAGAAAAGGCACTTACTCTTGATGAAGACGAATACTACACAAGAGACCTTTATGATATGGAAGTTTACACAACAGAAGGCGAATATCTTGGAGTTATCGACAATATTTTTGTTACAGGCTCAAATGATGTTTATGTAATCAAAAAAGAAGGTGCAAAAGACCTTCTTATTCCTGCAATCAAAGACTGTATTATGAAGGTTGATGTTGCAGAAAAGAAAATGACAGTTAAGCTTCTGGAGGGGCTTAGATAATGGATTTTTATGTTCTTACACTTTTTCCTGAAATGATAGAAGGCACTATGAGCCATTCAATCATCGGCAGGGCACAGAAAGAAAATAAAATAAATATTAAGGCTGTTGATATAAGAGATTTTTCAACAAACAAGCAGAAGCACGTTGATGATTATCCTTATGGCGGCGGCGCAGGTATGGTTATGCAGGCTCAGCCTATTTATGATGCATACAAAAGCCTTGGCGTTAAGGAAAACACAAGAGTTGTTTATATGACACCACAGGGCAGACCATTCTGCCAGAAAATAGCACAGGAGCTCTCAAAAGAAGAAGAACTTGTTATTCTTTGCGGACATTATGAAGGTGTTGACGAAAGAATTATTGAAGAAATAGTTACTGATGAAATTTCTCTTGGCGACTTTGTTCTTACAGGCGGAGAACTTGCTGCAATGGCAGTTATTGATGCCGTGTCACGTCTTAAAAGTGGTGTTCTTGGTAAGGACGAATCTTTTATGGATGAAAGCTTTTCAGACGGACTTCTTGAGTATCCTCAGTATACACGTCCTGTAGAATTTAATGGCAGAAAAGTGCCAGACGTACTTCTTTCAGGCCACCATGGAAACGTGGATAAATGGCGCCATGAGCAGATGCTTATAAGAACATACGAAAAACGTCCTGATGTTTTTGAAAAGTATGAACTTGATAAAAAAGACAAGGCTTTTATGAAAAAATACCTTGAAGAAAAATGTACAGACACTGAAAAATAAGCATCAGCCTATAATGATATATAACAACCGTTTTGGGTGATAAAGTGGGGAAATATATCATAAACGGCGGAAAGAAATTAAGCGGAATAATTGATATAAGCGGAAGCAAAAATGCGGCTTTGCCGGTTTTGTGTGCCGCTATTATAAACGGAGGCAAAAATATAATAAATAATTGCCCCGATATAAGCGATGTGCGGGATATGTGCAGTCTTTTAAGGTCTGTGGGCTGTGATGTTAAGGCAAAGGGGCATACGGTTATTGTAGACTCTTCAGATGCCCGTGCAGAGTGCCTTTGTGATGAAGAGGTTGGAAAGCTTCGCTCATCTGTAACACTTATGGGTGTTATGGCGGGCAGATTCGGAAAGTTTTCCATATCAAAGCCCGGCGGATGCAGTATAGGCAAAAGGCCTGTGGATATACACATTGATGTGCTTAAAAAACTGGGTGCAGATGTTGAGGAAAAAGATGACTGCATCGATATAAGAGCAGAAAGACTTACAGGCTGCGTTATAAATCTTCCTTTTCCAAGCGTTGGTGCAACCGAAAATGCTATGATGGCATCGGTTTTTGCAGAAGGCACAACGGCTATTGTAAATGCGGCAAAAGAGCCCGAAGTTGTATGTTTGCAGAATTTTCTGAGGTCTATAGGTGTTAAAATATATGGTGCTGAAAAAGGCACTATAATTGTGGAAGGCTGCAAAACTTTCTGCGATACTGAATTTGATATAATTTATGACAGAATAGAAAGCGGAACATTTCTTTGCAGTTGTGCATCATGCGGCGGAGAAGTGTTTCTTAAAAATGCACCGTGGAAAGATATGATTTCGGTGCTCAAGGTCTTTTCGTCAATGGGAGTTAATATATATCCTTGCGGTGAAGGAATATATTGCAGCTCAAAAGGTCGTCTTAAGGCAGTTAAACTGCTTCAGACGGGTGTTTATCCTTGTTTTCCTACAGATATGCAGCCACAGATGACATCACTTCTTACAAAAAGCAAGGGCAAGAGTGTTGTGGTTGAAACTGTTTTTGAAAAACGTATGGAATATACAAGAGAAATTGAAAAAATGGGTGCACGACTGTCAGCAAGCGACAGAGTATGCATCTGTAATGGTGTAAAATATTTAAAGGGTGCAGTGCTTGAGGCAAAAGACCTTAGGGCT
>JAFYQL010000053.1 GCA_017547125.1 Bacillota bacterium | reverse complement strand
TGTGCAACTGCACTTATTTCATCTGTTGGTACAAGCAAAAATGCAAGAAGAACATCAATGGTACACCTTTACTTCAATATCATTGGTACAATAACATTCCTTGTTGGTTTCTATGCACTTAATGCAATTATCGGCTTCAGCTTTATTCACGATTCAGTAAATGCTGCAAACATCGCTATCGTTCATACAATCTTCAACGTAGTTGCAACAACAATTCTTTTCCCATTCAGAAATGGTCTTGAAAAGCTTGCTTGCCTTACAGTTAAGGATGATGAAGAAGCAGAAGAATTCCAGATGCTCGACGAAAGACTTCTTGTTACACCTGCAATCGCTGTTGACAGATGTAAACACGTTACTTACAACATGGCAAAAGCTGCCCTTGATGCAGTAGAAAAATCAGTTTCACTTATCATCAACGGATATGATGAAAAACTTGCTGATGAAGTTCGTGCACTTGAAGATAAAACTGACATTTATGAAGACAAAATCAGTTCTTATGTACTTAAACTTAACGAAACAAACCTTTCAGCAGAAGACGGTAACGAATTAAGCGCAATTCTCCACTGCATCGGTGACCTTGAAAGAATCGGTGACCACGCAGACAACATCAGAGAATCTGCTGAAGAAATGAGAGACAAAAATGTTGTGTTCTCAGAAAAAGGTCACAGAGAACTTGTTATACTTACAGACGCAGTAAAAGAAATTTTTGCTATGGCTGTTAAAGCATACGAAACAAACGACCTTGATCTTGCAAGAAGAGTTGAACCTCTTGAAGATGTAATCGATACATTAAAAGAAACTATCAGAGCAAAACATATTTCAAGACTTAAAGAAGGTAAATGCTCATACGAAACAGGTTTCGTTCTTTCAGATATTATTACAAACTATGAAAGAATTTCTGACCACTGCTCAAACATTGCTTTATGTGTAATTGAAGAAGGCAGAAAAGAATACGATCCACACGAATATATCAATAATCTTAAGAAGCTTCATGACAAAGAATATGAAGAACTTTTAGCAGTATACAAGGAAAAATACGCTATCTGATTGGCCGTTTAATAATACAAAGGGGATTTTGAACCGTGATTTATATTGTAGAAGATGATGAAAACATAAGAGAGATGGAAATCTACGCCCTCAGAAACAGTGGTTTTGAGGTAATGGGCTTTGATGAAGGAACAAGCTTTTTTGAAGCTCTTGAAAGCAGAATGCCTCGTCTTGTTGTGCTTGATATTATGCTTCCGGGCGATGATGGTCTTGATATACTTAAAAAACTTAAGGCTGATGACCATACAAAAAATTTGCCTGTAATTATGGTTACTGCCAAAACGGCAGAAATAGATGCAGTTCGCGGTCTTGACGGCGGCGCAGACGACTACGTAACAAAACCTTTTGGTATTATGGAGTTTATCTCAAGAGTAAAGGCGGTTTTAAGACGTTCTCTCAGAGAAGAAAAAGAAGACCTTGGCTTTGGTAAAATCTGTATGGATGACAAAAAACGTATGGTTACAGTATCCGGCAAGGTATGTGAGCTTACATATAAAGAATATGAACTTCTTAAATACCTTATGAATAATAATGGTATAGTTCTTTCACGAGAATTGATTATGGACAAGGTATGGGGCACAGATTTTGAAGGTGAAAGCCGTACACTTGATATGCATATTAAAACATTAAGACAGAAACTTGGAGATGCGGGAAGCTACATAAAAACTGTGCGCAACGTAGGCTACAAGTTTGAAACAGATAACTCATAAAAAGTTGGTGGTCTGCTTTGGAAAAAAAGATTAATAGCAGAATGTTTTTGATGGGTATTATGGCTATGGTGCTGACTGTTGTAATGACAGTCAGCATTTATCATAAGGCCTTTGAAAAACAACAGAAAGAAGATATAAGACTTTATGGACGCCTGCTTCAGGATGTTTGTGAAAACATTGATGATTACAGTCAGCTTGCCGTGTATGCAGATGAAGAAATGCGAGTAACCGTTATCTCTGCCGAAGGTATAGTTGTGTATGAAAACAATGCCGATATGGGTATTATGGGCAACCATCTTGACAGAAGTGAAATAGCCTCGGCATTTGAAAAAGGCACGGGGGAAAGTGTGAGAGAAAGCGACACTATGGGTCAGCAGACATACTACTATGCACTTTTGCTTAATAATGGTGATGTGCTGAGGGTTGCAATGGACCTTGACAGAATGTTCAGCGGCTACAACCATGCGCTTATGGGCATCGGGGTGGTTGCACTTGCGGTTATGTTTATTTCGGTTGCTTTTTCAGTTATGCTTACAAAAAGCCTTGTAAAGCCTATCGAAAAAATGGCAGAAAACCTTGACGATATCGACAAGGAAGTTCCGTATGTAGAGCTTAAGCCTTTCGCTGCGGCGGTTAAAAACTATAATCTGCAGAAAGAACATCATGCCCTTATACGACAGGAATTTACTGCCAACGTAAGCCACGAACTTAAAACACCGCTTACAAGTATTTCGGGTTATGCTGAAATGATTGAAAACGGTATGGCTAAGGAAAGCGATATAAAGCTTTTTGCCGGTAAAATACATTTTGAGTCAAAACGACTTATAAATCTTATTGCCGATATCCTTAAACTCAGCGAGCTTGATGAGGGCAAAAGCGATATTTCTGTTATTAAAGAAGAAATTGATCTTTTTGAAGCATCAAGAAATGTTGTCAACAGACTTCTTTTCAAGGCTCAGCAGTCAGATATTAAGCTTGAACTTGTTGGCGAAAAAGCAGCTATACTTGGCAGCAGAATGCAGATTGAAGAAATGATATATAACCTTTGCGACAACGCCATAAGATATAATAAACAGGGCGGATTTGTCAGGGTTAAGGTTGGAAAGACAGACGGAAAGGCTGAAGTTTCTGTATCTGACAATGGCATCGGTATCCCTGAAGAGCATCAGGAGAGAGTATTTGAAAGATTTTACCGTGTTGACAAAAGCCGAAGCAAAGCAACCGGCGGAACAGGTCTTGGTCTTGCTATTGTTAAGCATGCGGCCAAAAACCATAAGGGCAAGATAAACCTTAAGAGCAAGCCTAATGTGGGTACGGAAATTAAAATAACATTCGAAAAATAAATTGTATGGGTACAATGACTAAAAGGCGAAGCAAAACCGCCTTTTTTGTTTGCCTTGAAAGGTGTATTTTGCTATCATTAAAATAAGAAAAATTGTGGATGGTGTATGTATGGTAAAAAAAATTGCTGCATTAAATGATATATCGGGGTTCGGCAAATGCTCTCTTTCTGCCGCAATACCTATTATTTCAGCATTGGGCGTTCAAGCTGTTCCAATGCCTACAGCCGTGCTTTCAAACCAGACATGCTACGATTCATACTATATGTGCGACCTTACAGAGCAGATGGACAGTATGATAGACAAGTGGAAAGAGCTTGGCTTTGGCTTTGACGGAATATACACAGGCTTTGTTGCATCAACTCTTCAGGCTGAAAAAATACTGAAATTTGTAAAGGAATTTAAAAAGGACGGAGTTATATTTGTTGCGGACCCTGTAATGGGTGACGAAGGTGTTATTTATCCGTCTTTCACAGAAGAACTTTGCGAAAAAATAAAGCTTATTGCATCTGAAGCGGAAATTATTACCCCAAATGTAACTGAGCTGGGCATACTTGCAGGCGAAAGCCCTGATTATGTGCTTAAACTTGAAAAAGATGAGTTTTTCCTTGAAAAAATACATCTACTTGCCAAAAGGCTGTTTAACGGCAACACAAAAAAGGTTATTATCACAGGCATAATATATGCGGAAAAAGGCGAAAGTGAAATGTTCTGCAACGCCATAGTTGATAAAGACGGAATACATTTTGTTAAAAGTCATATACTTCATGGTAGTTTTTCCGGTACGGGAGATATACTTGCATCGGTTATCAGTGCATGTGCGGTGCAGGGCATTGAAGTTGAAAAGGCTGTTAAGCTTGCGGCTGATTTCATCTACAAGTCAGTTGAAGATACTCTTAAATATGATACGGATAAACGTGACGGCGTAAACTTTGAAAAGTTTATGCATATGCTGACGGGAGCGGTAAAATAAATGGTTAAATACTTGCTTGGGCTTGTTGTCGCGATAGTATTCATAATATATATTTCGGAAGACAAGAAAAAAACGATTAAGACAATAGTATTGTGCATACTGGGTGCTATATCAATAATAGTATTGTTCTTTGTTGGTATGATAGTATTTTTTGGTATTGTGTGGGGCGATATGGCTACAGAATCTGTAATAGGTATGGAGGTCTCGCCAAATGGTGAATATGTTGCATATGTAGTGCTTTCAGACCAGGGAGCGTTGGGTGCTGATGTGCGTGTATATGTAGAAGAAACAGAAGATGCGAAAAAAAGTGATGATGATTATGGCGGTAAAAGTGTTTATTGGAGTTCGGACCCGTTTTGTCCAGATATACAATGGCAGGAAAACTATATTATTATAAATGGAGAAGAAAGAGAATTACATTAAAAGGTCCTTTTTACGGACCTTTTATTTTTTTTAATACAAAACAGGTCTTTTTATTTTATGTATTTTAAACGGAGTTTTTATATGGTATAATTCCAAAAGGAATATGAAAACAATAATTTTTATTTTAAGGGGGTAATTTTTTGGAAACAAAGAAAATTATTCAGGTTGAAGAAAAAGTTCCATTAAGTCAGTGGATACCGCTTAGTATACAGCACATGTTTGCTATGTTTGGCGCTACTGTGCTTGTTCCATTCTTATTTGGAATCAATCCTGCAGTTGTTTTATTTATGAATGGTGTAGGTACATTACTTTTCATTGCCATCACAAAGGGAAAAGCTCCTGCATATCTTGGTTCAAGCTTTGCATTCCTTGCACCGGGTCTTCTTATAGTTGAACAGTTTGGATATTCATATGCATTAGGCGGCTTTGCAGTTGTTGGCGCATTAGGTTGTATTATTGCAGGTATTATTTATAAATTTGGTTCTGATTGGATTGATATAGTTCTTCCGCCGGCTGCTATGGGTCCTGTAGTTGCCTTAATCGGTCTTGAACTTGCAGGTTCTGCGGCAAGCACAGCAGGTCTTCTTCCTGCAGAAGGAACACCTGAAATGGCAAATGTTATTATTTTCCTTGTAACACTTGGCGTTGCTGTATTCGGTTCAGTATTATTCAAGGGCTTCCTTTCAGTAGTGCCTATTCTTATTGCTGTTATCTGTGGCTATGTATGTGCTGCAGTTATGGGTGTGGTAGACTTTACTGCAGTTGGTGAAGCAAGCTGGTTCTCAATGCCAAACTTCTCAGCTCCTAAGTTTAATGTTCAGGCAATTGCAATTATGCTCCCTGCTCTTTTAGTTATTATTTCAGAACACATCGGTCATCAGATTGTAACAGGAAAAATCATCGGCAGAGACCTTATCAAAGACCCTGGTCTTCACCGTTCATTATTTGCAGATAACTTCTCAACAATGCTTTCAGCTTGTATCGGTTCTGTTCCTACAACAACATACGGCGAAAACATCGGTGTTATGGCTATGACAAAGGTATACAGTGTTTACGTTATCGGAGGTGCGGCAGTGCTTTCTCTCTGCTGCTCATTCATTGGCAAGCTTACAGCACTTATCAATACTATTCCGGGCGCAGTTATCGGCGGTATTTCTTTCTTGCTTTATGGTATGATC
This sequence comes from Bacillota bacterium, assembly GCA_017547125.1. GTDB lineage: Bacteria > Bacillota > Clostridia > Lachnospirales > Anaerotignaceae > HGM11808. The sequence goes on along the minus strand of JAFYQL010000053.1, from coordinate 7,435 downwards.
GGTACATCAGGCTTACGTGTTCTTGTAGACTCAAAGGTAGACTACAACAAGGCTTCAAACACTGCACTTACATCAGTTATTTTGGTTGTTGGTCTTTCAGGCATTTCAATTCAGCTTGGCAGCATTGCATTAACTGGTATGTCATTAGCAGCCTTAGTTGGCATGGTTCTTAGCTTATTATTCTACGCATTCAGAAAGATGGGAATTATGAACGACTGATAAATTTAAGGACTTATGTTCAGCATAAGTCCTTTTTTTATGTGAGATGTTATTATAATTTTTTGAAACAATAATAGTTTACTTGGTTGAACTGAATACTGAATTTTGGTATAATAACTATAATGCAGAAATGTGGGTATTTATCTGCAAAATTGGGGACACATAATAAATAATTTATTTATAGAAGGGGCGAAGTACAAATGAGATTTATCGACTTTCCAGAAATCAACTTCCCGGTACAGGGCATTAACGAAGTACCAATGCCAAAAATGGTAAGAGTAAAACAGCTTTTTGAAGATGACAAGATTGAAGATATCAGAGGTCACCTTGCAAACGAACTTGATAACCTCGACATTGACAAAGAAGCACTTAAAGGCAAAAGAATTGCTATCACTGTAGGTAGCCGTGGTATTCCGGAAAACGCTACTATGGTAAGAACAATGTGTGACAAACTTAAAGAATGGGGTGCAGAACCATTCATCATTCCAGCTATGGGCAGCCACGGCAGCGGTACTGTAGAAGGTAACCTTGAAGTTATCAACGGTTACGGCATTACAGAAGAAGCTATGGGCGTTCCAATTCTTGCAACTATGGAAGTTGTTCAGATTGGTGTTATGGATGATGCTGCAAAGACACCTATCTACTGCGACAAGAATGCTGCAGAAGCTGACGGTATCGTTCTTTACAACAAAGTTAAACCACATACAGACTTCAAAGGCGAACACGAAAGCGGTATCCTTAAAATGATCGCTATCGGTATTGCTAAACATACAGGTTGTTCATGGTTCCACAAACAGGGCTTTGATACATTTGCAGAAAGAATTCCTGTTGTTGCAAAAGAATTCCTTAACAAGATGCCTGTAGTATTTGGTGTAGGTGTAGTTCAGAATGCATACGATGATATTTCTGAAATTATGGCTTTCCCTAAAGACAAAATCGTTGAAGGCGACGCTAAGATGCTTGAAATCGCAAGAAGACGTCTTCCAAAATTCAAATTTGACAACATCGACGTTCTTATTATCGACAGAATCGGTAAGAACATTTCAGGTGAAGGCGCTGACCCTAACGTAACAGGCCGTGGTTTCATGCCATACTTCAAGGATGACTTCCACACAAAGAGACTCTTCATCAGAGGCCTTACAGAACAGAGCCACCACAACGCATGCGGTCTTGGTCTTGCAGATATTACAACAAGAAGATGTCTTAACTCAGTTGACTGGGAAAGCACATGGATCAACCTTTCAACAAACACAATGATTGACGGCGGCAAGATTCCTATGTACCAGAACAGTGACTTTGAAGCCCTCAGACTTGCTATCAGAACATGTACAAAGATTGACTACAGCAAGGCAAGAGTTGCTCATATCAAAGACACACTTTCACTTACAGAATTTGAAATTTCTGAAACAATCATTCCTGACATCATCGACAGAGATGACGTTGTTATTGTATCAGAACCATACGAAATCAAATTCCACGAAGACGGTTACATGGACGACTTCGAATAATTTAAAAAGTATAATACCCGTTCATTATGAACGGGTATTTTTTTATTGCTTTATGCTTCACACATGCTGCAGCCGTTATTTGAGTTGTTTCCGCAGCAGCAAAGAAGAAGGATAAGGATAATAATCCAGGAGCAGTCATTGTTTTCGGTACTTGCACCGCCTACTAAGTTTCCGCCGCATCCTCCGCAAAGGAAAAGAAGAATGATAATCCAAAGCCAGTTTCCGCCACATCCATTGTTTGAACAGTTAGCCATAAGTAGTTACCTCCAAAGAAATATAAGTTATACAATGTAATTGTATGCGCGGCAAAAATAAAAATTGACTTAAATTTAAATTTTTTATCGGTACATGCCGAAACAAGCAGTATGAAAATAACAGGGTAACAAAAAGATATATCTGTCCATAAAATGAAATAACCAAATGTAAAAGGCGGTCCGGTTATGAATTTTGCCGCACAGATTATAAGATGCCGTGTGCCTGACGGCCTTGACGGAAGAAACGTATGTGTTGCAGTGCTTGATACCGGTGTATTTGTTCATCAGGATATAGACAAACGTGTGGTGTGCTTTAAGGATTTTGTTAACGGAAGAAAAGAGGCCTATGATGATAATGGTCACGGCACTCATGTGTGCGGAATACTTGGCGGAAATGGAAAAATGAGCGACGGACTTTATAAAGGCATTGCACCAAATTGTAATATTGTGGTTTTGAAAATACTTGATGAGTTTGGCAGCGGCACGGTGCGGTGGAGTATAGATGCCATAAACTGGGTGCTGAAAAATAAAGAAAGATATAATATAAAGGTTGTTAATATGTCGGTGGGCAGCAGTGAAACAACTGTAAGCAAGTCGCTTTCATCATCTGTGGCAGAGATGTGGAAAAACGGAATAACTGTGTGTGCTGCAGCAGGAAACAATAATCCAAGCGGTATCACGTCGCCTGGAATAAACCCAGATATAATAACCGTAGGCAGCTGGGAAGAAAACGTCCGTTTCAAAATAAGAGACGGCGGCAGGGTTTATTTTAAGCCGGAGATTTTTGCGCCGGGACGGGATATTATATCCTGTATGGCAGAAAGCTTTTCTTTTGAAGGCGGTCATCGCAGCAAAGAAAAGGTGGTGGGCGACTATTATGTTAAAATGAGCGGAACTTCAATGGCTACGCCTATGGTGAGCGGAACGGCAGCACTTGTTTTACAAAAATTCCCATACCTTTCACCTGGTGAAGTTAAAGAAAAGATAGTTTCGGCAACGCTTAAAAATAACGGAAAGCGGCTGCTTAACATAGAAGAAATATTCGCATAGCATTTTTTGATAAACAGGCTAATAAAATTGTTTTAAGAAATGTGTGCGGAGGCATTATGGAAGACAAAAATTCCCTTGATTTATTATTGAATAACCTTTTTCCTGTTGGGAAGAAAGAAACGGAGAACACCGAAACGGCTGATAAAAGCCTTTATTCAAGGCAGATAAATGCACTTTCGGCAGCGATTCCCTATCTTAACCCGGCTCTGCAGAAAAATGTGTTTGTGCTTATGAAGCTGCTGGAATTTAAAAGGTTTTCTTCGGAGAAAAGCGTGATGGCCATGCAGAGCAAAGAGCAGCCTTTTAGTTTTATAAACACAAGCAAAATGGCACAGGATGTGCGAAAAAGCCTGAATGAAGAAGAAAAGAAGGTTTTTGATACACTTTTCAGAATGGTTATGATACGAAACTTTGCAGGAGGGAAAAATGGCGGATTACAGAATATTTGAAAACAAAGAATTTGACTGCCTTACAAAAAGACAGAAAGAATTGCTTGTGGAAATGAGCGAAATGATGAAAAATGGCACGTCTTCAGAAAATGCTGCGATGATAATGCGCTTTGTTCCTATGCTTGAAAAAGAAGGAGTACTGACACCACAGCAGAAAAGAGCCATGGCACTTTGCATTTTTTCAAATATGAGCGATGAAGAAAGAAGCAGATGTCTTACAGTTTTTCGATTTGCGGGGATTATATAAAAAGGGTACTTAAAAAGTACCCTTTTTTTGTGTAATAAGCAAAAGCATAATTATAAACGGAGAAACGCAGAAATGGTTCCTTTTTTTGATTGAACAACTGCATTTTTCTGTGGCAAAAATAGCTTTTTTATCAGGTTTGGATGAATTTTCAGATGTGCTCAAGATGGTATTTTTTTCGGAAGCTTCTTTGTCGGTGAGGCTTTTTTCTGGCGATGATTTGTAGGAAGATGCACTGAAACAAGGCGGTGCATACAAGGCTTTTATAATCATTTTTGTACGGCCTTTCGTTGTGTGATGTTGTATTATTATATTGGTTATAAATAAAATTTATGACAATTCACACATATGCACAGTGAGGACATTTGTCCGCGAAGTAATTTTTGGTTCTTTTGCCGTATTTTATTTCAGTGCCTTGACGGTACTTTTGTACCATATTAAAATACTAAAATAAGCAAAAAAAGCTAGTCAGGGGTGATTAAAAATGTACGAGTTTAATAGAAAAACCAACCTTCTTGAAAGTGCAACTCAGTCATATCCACTTATTGATGTTAAGGATCCAAACCTTTACAGAGAATATTTTACATACGACGAAGTACCTAAAGTAGTTTTTAACCATCGTCACGTTCCTATGGAAGTTCCGGAAAAATTCTGGATTACAGACACAACATTTCGTGATGGTCAGCAGAGCCGTCAGCCATATACAGTTGAGCAGATGACACACATTTTTGATCTTCTTCATCGTCTTTCAGGCCCTAACGGCATTGTAAAGATGAGCGAGTTTTTCCTTTATACAAGAAAAGACCAGGAAGCAGTTTATAAATGTCTTGAAAGAGGTTACGAATTTCCTGAAATTACAAGCTGGATAAGAGCATCAAAAAAAGACTTCCAGCTGGTTAAGGATATCGGCCTGAGAGAAACAGGCATACTTGTAAGCTGTTCCGATTATCATATTTTCCACAAAATGCACATGACACGCCGTCAGGCAATTGACCACTATATTGGTGTTGTGCGTGAATGTATAGAAACAGGCGTTAAACCAAGATGCCACTTTGAAGACATCACAAGAGCAGACTTTTACGGCTTTGTAGTTCCTTTTGCAGAAGCACTTATGAATCTGTCAAAAGAAACCGGCGTGCCTGTAAAAATCAGAGCCTGCGATACTCTTGGTTATGGTGTAACATATCCTGGTGCAGTTCTTCCTAGAAGCGTACCTGGTATTATATATGGTCTCAAGACTTATGCTGGCGTGCCAAGTGAACTTATTGAATGGTACGGACATAATGACTTCTATAGAGCGGTAAACAATGCTACTTATGCTTGGCTTTACGGCGCAAGTAGTATCAACTGTTCACTTCTTGGCATAGGCGAAAGAACAGGCAACACTCCTCTTGAAGCGATGGTATTTGAATATGCCCAGCTCAGAGGCACTCTTGATGGTATGGACCCAACTGTTATCACAGAAATCGCCAAGTATTTTGAAAGAGAACTTGGATACGAAATTCCTCCAATGACACCTTTTGTAGGAAAGAATTTCAACGTGACAAGAGCAGGTATCCACGCCGACGGACTTCTTAAGAACGAAGAAATCTATAATATCTTCAATACTGACAAGATACTTAACAGACCTGTTAAAATTGCTATCAGCAACACATCAGGCACATCAGGCATTGCCCACTGGATTAATACAAACTTCCACTTAAGAGGCGAAGCGGCAGTGAGCAAGGCTGACCCTGTGGTAGAAATAGTTTACAACTGGGTAAATGAACAGTATAATGAAGGCCGAGTAACAGTTATAACAGACGAAGAGCTTGAAGAAATTACACTTAAAACAATGGATCAGCTTTCACGTCCTAGATTTACATAATCGGAGGAAAAACTTCATGAAAATGAAAAACAGTGTAACTTTTAATGTGGACCACAGCCGTATGGGCAGAGGTGTTTACCTTTCAAAAATTGATAGAATGAGCAACGTTTCAACAGTAACTCTTGATGTGAGAATGAGAGTTCCTTACAAGGAGGAGGGCATTTCAAACGAAGAAATGCACACTTTTGAACACTGCTTTGCAACTGCAGTAAGAGACTGCGCAGAAAATATAGAAAATATGGCAGTGGCATATTTTGGACCTATGGGCTGCCAGACAGGATACTATCTTGTGCTCAATTTCCTTGATACAGCAGAAGATAAATATTTTGAAATACTTTCAAAATTACTTGAAGACAGCTGTCTTTATATTGAAAAAATGCAGGAAGTTCCTGCCAAAAATGCACTTCAGTGCGGAAACTACCTTACACTTGGCGGTATGGATATCGCCCTTAAGGCAGAAAAAGAGTTATACGATGTTGTGAAAGAAATGAAAGAACAGGGAGACTTCCATAAATACGTATATCTTGAAGACTAAAACAGAAAGTTGTGATGTATATGGATAAAATAGCAATAGCAAAAGAAAAATTTGCTGCTTTACTTGAAGAACAGCTTAAAAGAGTTGAAAGAATGAATGCCACAAAAGAGCCTGTGGACTTCGCAAAACTTGAAACCATAATAATTGGTGTTGCAGGCGGCGACGGCATTGGACCTGCTATTACTGCACAGAGCAAAAGAATAATGGAGTATCTTCTTGCTGGTGATATTGCAAAGGGCAAGGTTGAAATAAGAGATATTGAAGGCCTTACTATCGAAAAAAGGGCAGAAGCGATGAAGGCTATTCCTGATGATGTTCTTGAAGAAATCAAAAAGTGCCACGTTATTCTCAAAGGCCCTACAACTACACCAAGAAAAGGTGACGGCTGGCCAAATATCGAAAGCGCAAATGTTATGATGCGTAAGGAACTTGACCTTTTTGCTAACGTGCGTCCTGTAAGAGTGCCTGAGCTTGGTATTGACTGGACATTCTTCAGAGAAAACACAGAAGGCGCATATGCAGTGGGCAGTAAAGGTTTTGCGGTTAATGACGACATCAATGTTGACTTTACTATCACAACACAGGAAGGCACAGAAAGAATTATCAGAACAGCCTTTGAATATGCAAAGAAAAACGGCAAAACAAGAGTAACAGCCGTAACTAAAGCAAATATCATCAAAACAACAGACGGCAAGTTCCTTGAAGTATTCTACAATATGGCAAAGGAATATCCGGGCATCGCAGTTGATGACTGGTATGTTGACATTATGACTGCCAAGCTTATTGACGAAAAGCGTAGACGTGATTTCCAGGTTATGGTTCTTCCAAACCTTTATGGAGATATCATCACAGACGAAGCAGCTGAATTTCAGGGCGGCGTAGGCACAGCCGGCAGCAGCAACATCGGCAACAAATATGCTATGTTTGAGGCTATCCATGGCAGCGCACCAAGAATGGTTGAAGAAGGCAGAGCGCAGTATGCAGACCCTTGCTCAGTGATGAGAGCGGTTGTGCTTCTTCTTTCACATATCGGCTATCAGAATGAAGCTGAAAAGCTTGAAAAGGCCCTTGATATCTGCACGGTTACGGAAAGAAAGATTTTCACAACAGGCAGAAGCGACGGAGCAACAAACGAAGAACTTACAAACTACATAATTGATACAATAAAAGCAATGTAATTTAAAGCCCATCATTTGATGGGCTTTTCTTTTTGTTCATAAAAAGAGCCTCTGTTCATATAATGTACAAGGTGATTTTTATGAGAAAAATTATTTTAAGTATTCTGGTATCGGTTTTTGCATCGGTGCTT
>JAFYQL010000052.1 GCA_017547125.1 Bacillota bacterium | reverse complement strand
GTTAGAAGCTGCTATATGGTGCTTAATGAATACACATAGTTATAAAGAATGTGTGTTAGCCGCAGTGAATTTAGGGGATGATACGGACACCACCGCTGCTATTGCAGGTGGACTTGCAGGCGCTTTATATGGATATGAGACTATACCTCAAGAGTGGCGTAATACACTCATTAAACGCGAGTACATTGAATCAATGTGTGAAAAAGCTGCATCAAATTGGAATGTAAAAGATAAGGAGTAATTAAATTGGAAATTTTAATTATGAGCCGAAAAGATATTAAAAAACTATCACTAAAGCCTTTTGAAAAAGCAACTGCTTTGATTAGCATAACTGATTTTGATTACACATTTGCTAATCTTAAATATAAACCTCGATATTTATTGCAATTGGCTTTTGATGATGTGCCCGTAGGCGATGGCTTTTTTGAAGAAGAAGGCCTTGAGATAACTCTTGATGTAGGTCAGGGTGCAGACAAATCAATGACTGCCCTTATTTCAGGCAATGCAGACATCGCCCTTCTAGGCACAGAGGCAGGCATCTATGTTTACAATAAAGGCAAAGAAGACCATGCCGTAGCCTTTGCACAGCTTACTCAGAGGGCAGGCAATTTCCTTGTTTCAAGAGAAAAAATCGACAATTTCACCTGGGATAACCTTAAGGGAAAAACAATCATAGGCGGAAGAACGAGCGGTATGCCCGAGATGATACTTGAATATGTTCTTGATAAAAACGGCATTGAAAAAGGAACAGATGTTGAGCTTATAAACAACATTTCCTTCGAAACCACATCAGGTGCTTTTTCTGCCGGTACAGGCGACTTTACCGCCGAATTTGAGCCCTCAGCATCTGCACTTGAAAACGCAGGCAAAGGCTACGTAGTTGCTTCTTTGGGTGAAGAAAGCGGATATGTGCCTTATACCGTTTATATGGCACAAAAAAGCTTTATCGAAGAAAACCCTGATGTAATTCAGAAGTTTACAAATGCCGTCTTCAAAGGTCAGAAATGGGTTGATGAGCATAGCGCACAAGAAATTGCAGAGGTCATTATTCCTCACTTTACAGAAAGCGACGTTGAAACAATCACCAAAATAATCGATCGCTACAAAGCACAGGACACCTGGAAAAAAGACCCTGTTTTTGACAAAGAAGGTTTTACTCTCATTCAGGATATTATGGAGTTAAGCGGCGAGCTTGAAAAACGAGTGCCTTTTGAAGAAATGATTAACACTTCCTTTGCCCAAAATTCAATAAAATAAAAAAAGGGCTTATGCCCTTTTTTATTTCAATAATTTTTTATATGTGCTGTCTATAACCGCCGCACCCACAGGAGCCGTAATAAGTATTGCAAGCACCGCTGCCGTAAGCACAAGGTTTCCGCAAGCAAGCCCCATACTTAAAGGCACTGCGCCTATTGCCGCCTGAACAGTTGCCTTTGGTGTGTATGAAATCATACAGAAAAGTCTTTCTTTTTTGTTAAGGTTTGTTTTTACTGTGCAGCAAAATACACCCGCCATTCTGAAAACAAGTGCCGCAACAACCATCGCTATTGCAAGTGCACCCGCGCTTAATGCATAAGCAATTTCAACCTCTGCACCCACAAGTACAAAGAGCATAATTTCTGCCCCTGTCCAAAGCTCATTATACTTTGATGAAAGAAGCTTTGCCTCATCTTTGTTGAAGTGAGTTATTGCCATACCCATGCTCATTATAGCAATAAGACCTGAAAACGCAGAAATATTATCCTGAATATACAGGAATACAAATGAAATGCTCAGTAAAATAACCACCTTTATGGCACTTTTTATTTCAGTCTTTTCAAACCATTTTGTAACTATGTAACCGCCAAGCGCACCAACAACAATGCCTGTAATTATAGAAACAGGAACCTGTGCAATGCTTGAAAATACAAATGAACCGCCTGCACAAAGGGCCGCAAATGATGTGAACATAACTATAACAAAAACATCGTCTGCCGCAGCACCTGCAAGCACAAGCTGTGGTATTTTTCTTTCCCGACCATATCCTTCTTCAATTATTTTTATCATTCTTGGCACAACAACTGCCGGAGAAACTGCCGCAAGCACAGAACCAAGCACCGCCGCTTCAATATGGCTTATACCAAAAATAAGCGGTGCAATAAGTATCGTTCCCGCTATTTCAAAGCATGCCGGAACAAAACACATCATAACTGCAGGACGGCCTATTTTCTTAAGGTCGTTGATTTCAAGGGTAAGGCCCGCACGTGTAAGTATAATAACAAGCGCCAACTGTCTTAAGTCTGCCGAAATATTCATAAGTTCAGACGAAATAAGACCAAATGCATGTGGTCCAAGCAATATCCCCGAAAATATCATACCTGTAAGAGGCGGAAGTTTTAATGTTTTTGCAATTTTTCCAAGTATAAGACCTGATATAAAAACAACAGCAAATCCGTTTAACAAATAAATTCCTCTTTTCATTTTTTCTTAAGTAAAATATATCAAAGTATAAATTTGATGTCAATTAAAGCAAAAAGTGAGTATTTTGTGTGTAATTAAAGCCGTCATCAGTGAAATTTCCGTTAGAAAAATAAACTCCATAATCATCCGAAAAACACTCTGTCCATAAAGTTTTATTACATCAGAATTTTCAATATCAAGCAGCTTATATTTTTCGCCTATCTTATTTTTAATTTTTTCTGCATCACTGCACTGAAAATAATAACGGCAAAATGAAATAAGCTTTTCTTTTTCATCTTCCGTCAGCATTTCAAATTCTCTTTCCGTAACAAAGCACTCATCCCGCTTCATAACACCTTTTTTCACTGCATTTTCCATAGTGGTTTTGCCCGCAAAAAACACTTCAAATCCCATGTTTTTAAGTTTTTTCATTTTTCTTATATTTTTGATTCCTGTCTTTCCTTCGCAAAAAACTGCAATGCTTTTCTTCGGTCTGCTGCTTTTGATAATCAAAGAAAATTTGATAAAAACTATAATTAAAACTGCAATAAAATAAGACATACCATCACCCGTTACAATATATTTGCACATTAGCTTCGGTATGTCCCATATTTTATTTTTCAAGATATTCAAGCATTTTTTCTCCGCACTCAGCCGCATCTTTATAGCCTGCTTCGTAAAGTGCAAGAAGTTTTTCTTTATTTTTTTCAAGGCGTCCTATATCCATTTTTTCAGTAGGTCTTATAACAAAAACATTGCCCTTTTCTTCCTGCTCTTCGATATAGTCCATTTCGCTATTATACATAATGTGGCGTCTTTTCATAGCCTTTATAAGCTCAGGATATTTTCTGTACTTAAGCTTCAGCACATCTGCAAACTTATTAGCTTCTTTTCTGTAGCCTGCATTTCGTGTGAGAATAACCACGTTTTTGGCATTTCCGTCTTTTTCACTCTGCACAAGAGGCACAGAGTCAGAAACACCGCCGTCAAGATAAGGCTTTCCGCCAATCATAATTACCCTTGCAAGAAGCGGAAGTGAACTTGATGCAACAATCTTTGCCATATCCTTTCTTGAATCCTTTACAAGAAGATACTCTGCCTTGCCGGTAATGCAGTTTGTTACTGAGGCATAAAACTTGCCTTTATAGCTATTAAAAGTGTCGTGGTCAAACTTATTAAGTTCATTTGGAATTTTTTTGTATATAAACTTTGCACCGAAATAATCTCCGGTTTTAATAAGGCTGTGCATAGATGCATACTCTTTATTTTCAAGATAACTTACACTGACTGTAATGGCTCTTTTTTTCTGTTTTGAAACATAGCTGCAGCAATGACCTGCACCTGCAGAAACACCATAACAACTTGAAAACTCAATATCGTTATCAAGAAAATAGTCAAGCACCCCTGCCGTATATGCGCCTCTCATTCCACCGCCTTCAAGTATAAGGCCTGCATTATACATTTATTCATTCTCCTTTTTAAGTGCTGAAGAACACGAAAGTTCAAACACAGACACATAGACTGCTCCTGACATCTTAAGCATTTTCGCACACTCATTAACTGTTCCGCCTGTAGTAAAAATGTCGTCCACAAGCATCACTCTTTTACCGCTTATTTTGTCTTTGTCACGCACTTCAAATGCACCTTCAATGTTGCCTTTTCTTTCTTCATAAGACAAAGTATACTGTGGTTTTGTATTCTTTACTCTTACAAGTACGTTTTCTTCGTAAAAAATATTGTTTTCATCTGCAATTATCTTTGCAAGTTCGCCTGCGTGGTTAAAGCCACGTTCTTTAAGTCTTTTTTCGTGCACAGGCACCGGAATAATGACATCAATATTTTTGAAGATATCATTATCTCTGCCGTATCTGTTCATATATTCGGCTAGAGGAACTGCATCATTTTTGTAGTTTCTGAACTTAAAATGCTCAATTGCAGATTTGACATAGTCATAATAAAACACACTGTGACATTCATCAAAATAAACCCTGTCGCCACATGCCTTTTCTGCTTCTGCTATATAATCCACATTGCCGGCATAATCTGCATTTTCCGCACACTTTGAACAAGTATATGCCTTTGTGCCATAATCAAGCAGTTCGCGGCATATTATACAGCGTTTAGGATAAAGAGTTTCAAGCAATAAATCCAATAATCTCATATCGTTCTCCTTATCCAAACATAAACTCACGAAGATTCTGAAGTCTTTTTGAAAGGGTTGAATATCGTTTTATTTCACGCATATTGTCAACCATCTTGTACATAGTTTCAGGTATGCCCACCATAACAACAAGGCTTTTGGCTCTTGTTACGGCAGTATAAAGAAGGTTTCTTGAAAGAAGCATAGGAGGTCCGCTGATTAAAGGAATAATAACAACAGGATACTCACTGCCCTGAGATTTGTGAATAGTTACTGCGTATGAAAGTTCAAGTTCATCCAGCTGAATAAAATCGTACTGAACCCATTTGCCGTCATCAAAAAGCACAAGTACATATTCGTCAATTTCGTTTATATCAATAATTGTACCGCAGTCACCGTTAAATATTCCAAGGCCTTCTTCCTGAATTTTTCTGCCGCTGCTGTAAATTTTCCATGACATATTGTAGTTATTTTTAATCTGCATAACCTTATCACCTACACGGAAAACAGTGTTTCTGAAAGTTTTTTCTTTCTTTCCCCTGCCTTCCGGGTTAAGTGTTTTCTGCAGTTCTTTGTTAAGTTCTTCAACACCCAACTGTCCCTTTCGCATAGGTGTAAGCACCTGAATATCAGTATAAGGATCGCATCCATTAAATGAAGGAAGCCTTGTGAGCATCAGTTCTCTCAAAGTACTTATGGCATCAGTTGCATTTGTTCGTTTAACAAAAAAGAAATCTTTTTCCTTTTCGTTTATAACAGGATTTTCTCCGCTATTTATTCTGTGGGCATTCATAATTATGGCGCTTTCCCTTGCCTGACGGAAAACCTCCGTAAGACGCACCACATTTATAACTCCACTGTCAATTATGTCCTTAAGCACGTTTCCAGCGCCTACAGAAGGCAGCTGATCAACGTCACCCACCATAATAAGCCTTGTGCCTATTTTAACCGCCTTCAAAAGGCTGCTCATAAGCAGAACATCAACCATTGAGCTTTCGTCAATTATTATGATATCTGCTTCAATAGGGTCATCTTCATCTTTGTCAAAGGTCTGCTTTCTTGCATCATCGTTAATATATGTTATGCCAAGAATTCGGTGTATTGTCTGTGCATCTCTGCCTGTTGCCTCAGTCATACGTTTTGCCGCCCTGCCCGTAGGTGCTGCAAGCACAGTAACCTTTTTTTCATCGTCCATAATATCAAGAATAGTGTTGATTATGGTAGTTTTACCAGTACCAGGGCCGCCGGTAATAACCATAACGCCGCTTTTAAGTGCAGTTTCAACGGCTTTTTTCTGCATATCAGCAAGCACAATACCCTTGGAATTTTTTTCTATAAGCTTTGTATAGTCTTTTTCATTGTCTGCATAGGCTTCGTTAAGTTCAAGAAGCTTTTTGGCAGTATATATTTCGGCATAGTAATACACGTTAAGATAAACTATCTGCACACCGTCAAGCTCTTCATACCACACCTGATGCTCCATCTGAAGCTCAATAATTCCGTTTTCAACAAGAGATACATCAATTTCAAGAAGTTCAGCGGTCTTTTCCATCAACTCTTCTTTAGGCAGATAAACATGTCCATCTGCAGCAGATGTACTAAGTACATATTTTATACCCGCCTTAATTCTGTAAATACTGTCTTCACTGAACCCAGCCGCTGCAGCCATTTTGTCCGCCATTTTGAAGCCTATGCCAAAAACATCATCGGCAAGGCGGTATGGATTTTTCTGCACCACATCAAATGTTCTTTCACGGTACTTTTTGTATATCTTCATCGCGTATGTAGGAGATACACCAAAATTCTGAAGAAAAATCATTGCACGGCGGAGTTCATGCTGTTCCCTGAAGGTGTTGCTTATTTTCATAGCCTTTTCGTATGTTATGCCTTTAATTTCAACAAGACGGTCAGGCTTTTCTTCTATAACATAAAAAGTTGCTTCACCAAATTTATCAACTATCTTTTTTGCAATCTTTGGGCCTATGCCCTTAATCAAGCCTGAAGAAAGATACTTTATCATTCCTTCTGTTGTGGTAGGAATGCTTTTTTCATAATACTGTATCTGCAGCTGACGGCCATATGTAGGGTGCATAGTCCAGTTTCCGGAAATTTTAAGTGTTTCGCCATTATGAATATCAGGCACAGTACCAACGCAGATGATTTCGTCATCGTCGCATGAAAAAGAGAACACCGAATATCCATTGTCGCTGTTCTGGTAAATTATATCTTCAACTGTACCGTTAAGTTCAAGTAAATCCTGCAAATAAAACACTTCTTTTCCTACATATTAAATTTAATTTTAGCATAATCAGAACAATTTATAAAGCGAACAAAAAAGACATTTTTACAAAACTGTAAAAATGCCTTTATAATATCTCTTTTACTCACTTCTGAAGGAATGCAATGCGTAATCCGATTTACCTTCCATAAATTCCACAATATCACACACCGCATCTTTTATACCGACAGGATGCCAATGAGTTCCCTTAGTCTGTTCATCATTCATTACATCCATTATAAAAATTCCATCATTTTCATATAACTCAATAATTTGTCCGTTGGCTTTACCTACAATAATAGGGCAATTAACATCAAAGCCTTCATCCAATGCAGAAGTAGTGGTCAAGATCAGTTCATATTTATCTTTCAACTGTTCATAAACAGCTATAACATCAGTAGCAGTAGCTTCCAACATATAGAATACCTCCAAAACTCCTTATCTTTTGTTAACTATAATCTACCATATCCAACTATAAATTAAAATGCAAATCTTTATAAAACAACAAGCATACATAACAGATGGTACGCAAGAAAAATCACTGCAAAATACATCAACACCAACGATAAAATTCTGATCTGTTTTACTCTCATAGTCATCACTGCCCTTTTTAAATACATTAAACTTTTACCATATATCTATTAGACAGATAAACTACAGAAAAAGTTCCACACAAACCGATTTTTATAACAAAAAAAGACTCCAGATTACTCTGAAGTCTTCTTAAGAGGCGATGATCGGATTTGAACCGATGGATAGAGGTGTTGCAGACCTTTGCCTTACCACTTGGCTACATCGCCATAAGTGACCCAACCGGGAATCGAACCCGGGTTACAGCCGTGAAAGGGCCGTGTCTTAACCGCTTGACCATTGGGCCATATTAAATTTAAATTAAGCTCCCCAAGCAGGGATCGAACCTGCGACCCACCGGTTAACAGCCGGTTGC